>CAIMUD010000029.1 GCA_903844585.1 uncultured Actinomycetes bacterium
CCTCAAGGTGCCCTCTCTGTGCCCTCTTTGTGCCCTCTCCGGCGCCGTCTTCGGCGCCCGGCTTCGGGGCTTCCGGCCGCTGCGTGGTGTTTGGGCTTCATGCCGTTGTTAGCAGCCCTAAACCCTGAATCCTAAATCCTAAACCCTAAACCCTAAACCCTAAACCCTAAACCCTAAATCCTAAATCCCAAAACCTAAAGTGCTCCTCATCGCAATGCCCACCCACATGTAGATAATGAAGGAAAGCTTGCAGTAATTCATAATGGAATTATCGAGAATTATTCAGAGTTAAAAGCTGAACTCGAAAAGCGTGGGCACAAGTTCTCATCAGATACTGATACAGAATCTGTTGCTCATTTGCTTTCAGATCTTCGTAAAGAAAATAAGGGTGATCTCACAGCGGCAATGCGCGAGGCGGTCAAGAAACTTCGCGGTTCATTTACTCTCCTTGCAATCCATGCCGATGCTCCAGAGACAATTGTTGGAGTGCGTCGCAATTCTCCCCTTGTTGTTGGGGTGGGCGATGGAGAAAACTTTATGGCATCCGATGTGGCAGCATTTATCGACTACACAAAGCGCGCAATCGAATTGGGCCAAGACGAAGTTGTGACAATTACGCCAGCGGGAATCGATATTTGCGATTTAAGTGGCAAAAAAGTCGCGCCACGCGAATATGAAATTACATGGGATGCAGCAGCTGCTCAAAAAGGTGGCTTCTCCCATTTCATGCTTAAAGAGATATTTGAACAACCAAAGGCAGTTGCTGACACTCTTATTGGCCGTATTAGCGATAATAACAAGATTGAACTCGACGAACTTCGAATGTCAGATAAAGAAATCAAGGCGATAAATAAAATTGTTGTAATCGCATGCGGAACTGCTTATCACGCAGGAATGATTGCAAAATATGCGATCGAGAAGTGGGCGAAGATTTCCGTAGAGGTCGAGATTGCAAGCGAATATCGCTACCGCGATCCAATTATTGATGCGGGCACTCTTGTAATCGCTATTTCACAATCAGGTGAAACGATGGACACGCTCATGGCAATTCGCCATGCAAAGGCTGCCGGAGCTCGAGTTCTAGCGGTTTGCAATACAAATAGTTCAACGATTCCTCGTGAATCTGATGCAGTTCTTTACACGCACGCAGGACCAGAAATTGCAGTTGCCTCAACTAAGGCATTTCTCACTCAAGTTGTCGCCGTTTATCTCATCGGACTCAAGCTTGCTCAAGTTCGCTCACAACTTACCGATTCACAAATTCATGATCTCTATAACGAGATGCTCGAACTCCCAGCAAAAATCGAACAAATTCTTGAAACTGTCGAGCCACTGCGCGAACTAACACGTGGCTTTGCCCAGAGCGCTTCCGTGCTCTTCTTAGGGCGAAACATTGGTTACCCAGTGGCGCTGGAAGGTGCACTTAAGTTAAAGGAACTCGCATACATGCATGCAGAAGGTTTTGCTGGCGGTGAGTTAAAGCATGGCCCCATCGCACTTATCGATGAGGGAACCCCAGTAATTGCAATTCTTCCCGCCGGCCACGAACATGCTCTTGATGAAAAAATGTTGAGCAATATTCAGGAGGTAAAAGCGCGCGGTGCTCGTGTCATTGTCATTGCACAAGAAGGCGATAACGTAGTTGGCGCCGAACACATTATTCGTATTCCGGTTTCTTCCCCGCTACTCCAACCGGTACTTGCAACTGTTCCGCTTCAAGTCTTCGCTTATGAGATGGCCGTTATTCGTGGAAATGATGTTGATCAACCTCGCAATCTTGCTAAATCAGTTACAGTTGAATAAATAATGCCGCAAGTACTTTTAACTCGCCGTGCTCAGATGATGCGGGCACTTCGTTGGTCAGCATTTCTATTTGCTGGTTTTCTCATTGTTACGCACCAAGTTTTAACCTCTGGGCCTCTCACCAAAATCGATGCAAATTTAAGTAAAAGAGTGCACCCTGAGTTTTCTGGACTACTTGGATTTTTCATTCGGCGCCTAGATGATTTAGGACTTCGTAGCGTTACAGCGGTGGCGCTACTACTTGGAGCGTTATACATTGCTAGACGTTTTAATACATGGCGCCCACTCAATTTGGCTGTTCTTTCAATTCTTTTTCTAAATCTTGTTGTAGGAATATTTAAGTATTGGCTTGGGCGCACAAAGCCAAAAGTTGGGCTGGATTTTCTCCACGCTGGTGGAATGTCTTATCCCAGCGGGCATGCATCAAATGCCATTCTCACATGGGGCGTACTTGCATATTTAATTTATCGCTATGCACACGTTGATAGATATCGCGGTCGATTAGCTAGCGCTGGTGTTGCAGCAATCAGTGCGACGGTTTGTGTTGTCTCTTTAGTCAGAGATACACATTGGTTTTCAGATCTATTGGGTGGCCTGCTCATTGGTGGCGCCCTACTTGTGCTTGTTATCGCGGTGGATAGGTTCTTTCCATCAGATAGCCAACTCTCGTAACCTTCAATTAGACTTAACTCATGATTGACGGAATCGGCATTGATGTTGTCGACATCAAAAGATTCCAAGAATCTTTAGAACGCACCCCAGCACTTGCTGAAAAGTTATTTACAGAAAGCGAACGCACGAAACCTGTATCAGGACTAGCTGCCAGATTTGCCGCCAAGGAGGCGCTCTACAAAGCGTTGAATGCAGGAGCTGGTCAGTCTGGAATTAGTTTGCAGTGGCATGAGGCAGAAGTAATCAATCACGAAAATGGGAAGCCAGATTTTCTCTTCAGAGGCAAGATTGCGGATTTAGTTGATGGGGCAACTGTCCATCTCTCACTTTCACATGATGCGGGTATTGCATCTGCGATGGTGATTGTGGAGCGCATCTAATGAGAGCAGAAGCGAGAGTTGATTTACTTTCAATTACAAAAAATGTGGAGCGCCTTAAGAAAATTAGCGACGTCGAACTCCTTGCAGTCGTTAAGGCTGATGCGTATGGACATGGGCTGATTCCGGTTGCAGAAGCCGCCATAAAGGGTGGCGCAACATGGCTTGGCGTAGCACTCCTAGATGAAGCGCTCACTCTTCGCGAAGCAGGAATAACGGTGCCAATTTTGGCTTGGCTCGTTCAACCCGGATCTGATTTTGCTTTAGCTGCGGCTAAAAAAATTGATATCGCAGTTGCATCCATGAAAGCGCTAGAAGAAATTAGTGCGATTTCTGGTAAACCTCGAATTCACATTGAAGTAGATACTGGAATGACCCGCGGTGGTTTTCTTGGCGAGTGGAGCCAACTGCTTGCAGCTGATTTTTCTAAAGTAGAAGTGGTTGGCGTCTTCTCTCATTTTGCCCGTGCAGATGAACCGGGACAGGCACAAAATAAAGTTCAGTTAGAAAACTTTAAAAAGGCAGTCAACGACCTTGAAAAGATTGGCGTGAAACCTGCAATTAAACATTTATCTAACTCTGCTGCGACGATAAAAGAAGTAGATGCAGCTTTCAATATGGTTCGAGTTGGAATTGCCATGTATGGGCTTTCTCCCGATTTCACAACCCTCGGCAGTTCAAAAGATTTGGGGCTAAAACCTGCAATGCAGTTGAGAGCAGCGCTATATCTTGTGAAGGATGTTCCGGCTGGTGCAAGTGTTGGCTATGGAGCGACGTATGTAACCAAGAGCGCAACCAAACTAGGTGTTGTTGCAATGGGTTATGCCGACGGCATTCCGCGCGTTAGCCAAGGTGCTGGAATTTTCATTGGTGGCAAGCGCGCGCCAATTGTTGGAAGAGTTTCGATGGATCAATTTGTTGTAGACCTCGGCGCAGATTCCAAAGCACAATCCGGTGATTGGGTAACAGTTTTTGGTGACGGTAGCCACGGTGAATTTACAGCCGATGAATGGGGAACGGCGTCTCAATCAATTTGCTATGAAATAGTCACACGCATTGGGCCTCGAGTTCCGCGCACATATCAACCACATGTTTATTAAGAGTTGCGATGAGAATTAATTCAGCGCAAGAGATGTTTGATTTTGGAGAGAAAATCGGTAGAGAGTGCAGAGCTGGAGATCTCATTTTAATTAACGGTCCACTTGGAGCCGGCAAAACAGTCTTAGTGCAGGGCATTGGGGCAGCACTTGGATTTAGCGATGTAACGTCACCTACCTTTGTAATTTCACGAGTTCATAAAGGCCCATTGCCTCTGATACATGTTGATGCCTATAGGCTCCTTGAAGCAGGAAGTGCCAACGCATTTATTGATGATCTCGATTTGGATAGCGTGCGCGAGTCGGGAGTCACTGTCATTGAATGGGGCGGGGCTGAATCTGCGCGTTTATCTGATGAGCGTCTTGAGATTGAAATTAATCGAAGCCAAGAAGCGCGCGTAGTGTCTATAACGAAAATTGGAAAGCGTTGGGAGTCATGCCCCGTATGAGTCTTTCTTTAGCAATTGATACTTCTACCTCACGCACCAGTGTTGCCATTCTTGATGGCGAGAAAACGATTTGGAGCGCTTATCACGATGGTGCACTCGACCACGGAAAAGCTCTTTCTGAATTAGTGAATCAAGCCTTGCGGCAAGAAATGAAGTTCGAAAAAGTTTATGTAGGCATGGGGCCTGGACCATTTACAGGTTTGCGAGTCGGAATTGCCTTTGCTTGGAGTTTTGCACTGGCGCGCGGTATTGCAGCCATAGGAGTTTGTTCCTTAGATGCAATAAAAATTGATGCGCCAGAATATGTTGCAGCATCCGATGCCAGGCGTAAAGAGATTTATTGGGCTAGGTATAAAGATGGAATCAGAGTTGAAGGTCCACTTGTAAGTGCGCCAAGTGAAGAAAGTGCAGCGATCTATATTGGAGAAGGTGCACATAAGTACGGATTAGCAAACGAGCCACAGTTTCCAGATCTTTCGCTTTTCCCGACGCTTAGCCAAGTATCAGAGCCAATGTATCTGCGCAGACCAGATGCAGTACCTACTTCGGAGCGTGCTTAATGGCCAAGAAATTTATGATACGTGAAGCGATGCAACTCGACCTTGCAACCCTTGTCGGGATGGAGAAGAAGTTATTTTCTGACTCGCCATGGTCAATGGGACAGTTCAAGGAAGAATTTAAAGGCGTACCTAAATCGCGTCACTTCCTTGTCGCAGTGGGTTTGGAAAATCAGATCAAAAATCAGATCATTGGATATGCCGCTGTATTGGTCGTTGCACCTGGCGTTGAGGCAGATGTGCTGACAGTCGGCGTCCTTCCGGGCCATCAGCGAAAGGGAATTGCGTCAGCATTTATGGCAGAACTTGAAAAGTGGTCGGCATCAAAAGGTGCTCCCGCAATGATGCTTGAGGTTGCGATAGAAAATACTCCAGCAATTTCTCTCTATGAGAAGTTGGGATACGAAAAGATTTCTACTCGCCAAAATTATTATGGTCCTGCCCTCGACGCCCTTGTTATGCGAAAAGAGCTTGCGCCATGACCCAACCTCTAGTTCTGGGAATCGAAACTTCGTGTGATGAAACCGCAATCGGAATTGTTCTTGGCCGCAAGCTATTAGCAAACGAAATTGCAACGAGTGTTGATGAGCATGCACGTTTTGGGGGAGTTGTTCCAGAAATTGCTAGCCGCGCGCACCTTGAAGCCATTATTCCAACTATCGAAAGAGCGGTAAAAGCTGCCAATATTTCGCTCAAAGATATCGATGCAGTTGCCGTAACTGCAGGACCTGGTTTGGTTGGTGCACTTCTTGTTGGAGTTGCATCAGCAAGTGGGTTGGCTGCAGGACTTTCAAAGCCACTTTATGGAGTAAACCATTTAGCAGCGCACATCAGTGTTGATTATTTAACTCATGACTTACCGACAGATCCAACAATTGCCCTTCTTGTAAGCGGCGGTCATTCATCTCTCCTGCAAGTAAGTGACATTACGAGTTCGATTAAAAAGCTTGGTGCGACCATGGATGATGCAGCAGGGGAGGCTTTCGATAAAATTTCGCGGATCATGGGACTTGGTTTTCCGGGTGGACCTGCAATTGATCGCATAGCAAAAGAAGGAAGTGCGAGCGCAATTGATTTCCCTCGAGGGTTGACTACAAGTAGCGATTGGCAAACACGACCATTTGATTTTTCATTTTCAGGTCTTAAGACTGCAGTTGCCAGATATTTGGAATCAACACCTGGATACAAGAAGAGCGATGTCGCGGCATCCTTTCAAGAAGCCATTGTTGATGTTCTACTTCTTAAAGCGCTAGCTGCTTGCAAGGAGAGTGGGATTGATTCACTTGTTATAGCTGGCGGAGTGGCAGCTAATTCAAGGCTTCGAGTTGTTGCCCAAGAACGCGCCGCTAAAGCCGGAGTGCGCCTTCGCATTCCAGCACCTGCCCTTTGTACTGACAATGGCGCGATGGTCGCCTCACTTGGATCGCTCATGGTCAGCGCTGGACGCCCACCTAGCCATGGAGCATTTGACGCCGAATCCAGCCTTGGCGTTGAGACTGTGAGCCTTTAAAGCTTCGATTTGCCGCTGGCCAAGGGCGCCTCTACGCTTGGCGTTAGCACTCGCAGGTCGAGTCTGCTAACTGGTTTTAAGACCGAAGTTCAACTCATGAAGGATAGAAATAAAGGAGTACCACCATGGCAGTAGCCATTAAGCCACTTGAAGATCGCATCGTTGTAAAGGCTAGCGAAGCCGAGACAACAACAGCATCAGGTCTAGTCATTCCTGATACAGCGAAAGAGAAGCCACAGGAAGGCACAGTTGTTGCTGTTGGCCCAGGTCGCTTCGATGATGGCGTTCGCGTTCCTATGGATGTCAAAGTTGGAGATGTTGTTCTCTACAGCAAGTACGGCGGAACAGAAGTTAAGTACAACAATGAGGAATACCTCGTACTTTCTGCTCGCGACATCCTCGCTGTAATCGAGAAGTAAATAATGGGAAAAATTCTTGATTTCGATGAGCATGCTCGTCGCGCAATGGAACGTGGAGTTAATCAACTCGCGGACACAGTCAAGGTAACACTTGGACCTAAGGGTCGTAACGTCGTTATCTCTAAGTCATTTGGTGCACCCACCATCACAAACGATGGTGTGACAATTGCAAAAGAGATCGAACTTTCAGATCCAGTTGAAAACATGGGCGCACAGCTCGTTAAGGAAGTTGCTACTAAGACCAACGATGTCGCTGGCGATGGAACAACAACTGCAACAGTGCTTGCTCAGGCAATGGTCAAGGAAGGTCTTCGTAACCTTGCAGCCGGCGCACAGCCAATGGATCTCAAGATTGGTATCGAAGCAGCCGTTGAAGCTATTTCAGCTCGTCTTCGCGAGAACGCAACTGTCGTAAAAGATAAGGCGCAGATCGCAGATGTTGCCACA
>CAIMUD010000030.1 GCA_903844585.1 uncultured Actinomycetes bacterium
GGTTTTCATAGGCTCAAGTGTACTTCTTTGTCTCTGTGAAAATAATGAGAGAATACGCAGATGAGCCAAGGGGATAACGCGCAAGCACTTAAAAACGGTGCCCTGATTGCCTTTCCTACAGAAACTGTTTATGGACTTGGCGCCGATGCAAGTAATGAAAAAGCAGTTGCGCGCATTTATGAAGTAAAAGGTCGCCCGCAAGATCACCCATTGATTCTGCATATTGCATCGATAAATGACATTACTTATTGGGCCACGGATGTTAGCGATTACGCAATGGCGCTCGCGCGCTCTTTTTGGCCGGGGCCGATGACCTTAATTTTTAAACGCGGCGACGCTGCAAAAGATTTTGTTACTGGCGGACAAGACACAGTTGGGCTTCGGGTACCAGATCACGCGTTGGCGTTAGAACTATTGCAAGAGTGCAAGAAGATTGGTGTGCATGCAATTGCTGCGCCTTCGGCAAATAGATTTGGTCACGTTTCACCAACAACAGCGGTTGCCGTGCAAGAAGAGATCGGTGCTTATTTATCTGCGGAAGATTTGATTCTGGACGGCGGACCGGCACAAGTGGGCCTGGAATCAACCATCATTGATTGCACGGGGGATGTGCCCAAGATTCTTCGTCCCGGTGCAATAACTCAAGCGATGATTGAAAATGCAACAGGACTGCAGGTCAGTGACAATTTAAATTCAGATATTCGGGTTAGCGGATCACTTGAAAAACACTACGCTCCGAATGCTCAAATACTTCTAGATGTGCAAGCAACCGCTGGACAAGGATTTATTGCACCAACAGAAATCGCAACACCATCTGGCGCAATTCGATTGGCATCTCCTGCAAATACAGATGAATACGCGCGCAATCTTTATTCAGCACTTCGAGATGGAGATGCACAAGGACTCAAAACGATTGCAGTTATCCAACCTAGCGGTAATGGGCTTGCAATAGCCATCCGTGACCGCTTAATGCGTGCGTCAAAGGGGCGATAATTTTCGGCTAAGATTCGCGAAGTACAAAACAAAAAATTTGGGGCCTATAGCTCAGTCGGTAGAGCAACGGACTTTTAATCCGTGGGTCGACGGTTCGAGCCCGTCTGGGCCCACTTATTACATTGACCACTAAGATAAGATTTGAAAATGAGTTTGCACAAGAAAGCCGGGCAACTCCTTTTCGGAACATTTCTTGCTCAATCTATAACTTTCATCACTTTACCAATCATCACAAGATATGTATCCCCAACTGAATATGGAAAATACACTCAAACACTTTTTTTGGTTGCAACACTTTTACCTCTTGCAACCTTGCGACTAGAAGCCCTATCTGTTTCAGTAACGGACGATAAAGTCGCGGGACAATTAGCAAAATTAGGACTTATATCTTCAGTTTCTCTAGCGGTTCTTGTCTTACCAGTTTTATATGTGCTGAGTATTCTTTTTCCTGTCGAACTTGGCATTGGGAAGTATTCTATTTTGATTACAGCTTTAGCATTAGCTTCTCAATCCTTCGCTTTGATATTGAACCAATTTAATTTGCGCGAGAAGCGTTACACAAAAATAATGCAAGGAAGCGTGCTTCAAAATACTACGAATTCCGTGCTTCAGGTATTTAATGCCGTACTTAATCCAGTTTATGAATTTCTGGTGATCTCATTTGCCGCAGGCAGGCTTTCGATTTTAATTGTGGATACAAAAAAATTTAGTGCAATTTTAAAATCTAAAATAGATCTTGAGACCACAAAAATGTTGGTCCAACGTTTCCGGAAAATTAGTCTCATTCTGATTTTCGGCGCCTTGATTGAGACGCTCGTGTTCTCAGGTATTAATATTTTTATCGGCCTTAAATATGGCCAGAATGTCGCCGGTTACCTTGGGCTAGCACTCGTAATTTTTGCAGTACCAGGAACTCTCATCGGAAGTTCTTTCACATCAATTATTTTCTCTGAATACATTCCGCGTGAAAAAGCAACTTTAAAAGTCAAGAAGATGATAAAAACCATGATTTTAATTTCAGTAACAATTTCAGTGAGCATTATTTTTCTTTTCCCACCAATTGCTAATTTGTTTTTAAGTCAAGATTGGTCAGAATCGAGCGCATTAATTTCACAGCTTGGTGTTCCGATAGGAATCAATATACTTTGGGTGAGTTGCACAAGCATTATGTATAAGAACGAAGAATTTACGAAATACCTTGGATTCAGCACTTTACGATTGTTGGTGTCAACGGTCGTCGCATCAGTATTTTTTATCGCTGGAAATACTTGGCAGTCGGTTGTTGTGGCATATTTTTTTAGTGGAGCA
>CAIMUD010000031.1 GCA_903844585.1 uncultured Actinomycetes bacterium
GTGCACCAGCGACAGCTGCGTAGAGACTTTTTCGTACATGCCATAAATCATTTCGGGTGTGAAGTTCTTGAGTAAATTTTGAGTTCGAAGAAAGTTTTAGCCGCGATAGAAGACCCTCTGCATTTGATTCACGGGCTTGTAACTCATTTGCTGAGAGTTCTTGGTACTCAACAATAAGAGCGGCATGCTCGGCCACGCGCAGGCTTTTCATTTGAGAAATCGCTTTTGGATCACGCTGTGCGACTAAAAGAGAAGTCTTATCGAGTAGCTCAATTGCAGCCGCTCCTGAGTCAACGAGAGCAGGGAGTGCGTTATTTGCCGCACGAAGTGAGTCGAAGAAGAGAAGAGCACTTGATGCGAAAGGTTTGATTAGGACGGTATTGAAAGTTGCTTCGGCCACGAAAGCGAGAGTTCCTTCACTTCCAATCATTAAGTGAAGCAAGATATCTGTTGGGGTTTTGAAGTCAATAAATGAATTAATTCCATAACCCATCGTGTTCTTGAAAGCGAACTGGCGAGCAATTTCATTTTGAAGGTCTACGCGGTTATCAATAATTTTCTTTATCGTAAGAATTTGATCGTGCAGCAGGGGCTGTAATTTAAATAAATCAGAATCCGCAGTTGGCGATGCGGTATCAAACTGCGAACCATCAGAGAAGACAATCTTCATAGATTCAATCGTTTGGTATGCATTTGCTTCGGTACCACAGAGCATTCCACTTGAATTGTTGGCGATTACTCCACCGATTGTGGCGGCAATTTCACTTGCTGGGTCAGGTCCAAATTTGTATCCATAACCTTTAAGTCGATTATTTACTTCACGGACCGAAACTCCTGGTTGAACCCTGACGCGTTTTCCGCCATCTAGTATTTCAACGTTTCGAAATCCCGAACGCGTATCGACTAGTAATTCCTTGGTTACGCCTTGCCCGCTAAGACTCGTTCCACCTGATCTAAATGTAAGTGGTTGACCAGATTGAAATTGCTTGCGCAAGAGTTCGCTAATTTCCAAAATATTCTTGGGGGCAGTTACCTCTTTTGGAATCAACAGATAATGCGAGGCGTCATTTGCCATCGCATAGCGATCTATTGTGCGATTGGCCACGCTTTATTCTTTCACACCATCTATACGAATAGATATCTCTGCAGGTACGCTATCCACTCGTTCAATTAAAGGAGCCAAGAAATGTCAGATGCGTCCATTCGCCTATCGCGCTTATTCAACAAAGGACGTTGTCTCGACATCGCTGTAGACCATGGTTTCTTCGGCGAAGGTTCATTCCTTGCCGGAATCGAGGATATGGATGCAGCGATTAAGACTTTGGTAAATGCAGCTCCGGACGCGATTCAATTAACTATCGGTCAAGCTCGCAAACTTCAGAACGTGGATCAAAATAACCGCCCGAGTTTAGTTCTGCGTACTGATGTTGCAAACATTTATGGCAAGAAGCTCCCAGATCATATGTTTAGTATTTCAATTGAAGATCCCGTACTCACAGCAGTACGCCTCGATGCAGCAATTGTTGTTGTAAATCTTTTGGACCTTCCATCACGCCCAGAAATGCTTGAAGCCTGTATTCGAAATATTGTAAAACTTCGAGCACAATGCGATCACTACGGCATGCCACTGATGATCGAGCCACTTGTCATGAAAGAAATTAACGGTGGTGGTTACGCCTCCGATGGAGCGCCAGAAAAGGTAATTCCACTTGTTCGCCAAGCTGTCGAACTTGGCGCTGATGTCATCAAGGCTGATCCAACCGATGATCCAAAAGATTATGTACACGTAATCAAGACCGCAGGAGACATTCCTGTACTTGTGCGTGGCGGTGGACGCGTACCGGATGAAGAGTTACTAAATCGAACACAAGAAGTATTGAATATGGGCGCAGCAGGAATCGTTTATGGACGTAACATCATTCAACATGCAACACCAGACAAAATGACCCGCGCACTTATGTCGATGCTTCACGAAGGCGCTTCTGTTCAATCTGCACTTGCAATTTTGAAGTAAGGAATAGAAAAGATGGCACAGAAGAAGGTAAGCGTAGGCATTATCGGCGGTGGCCTTATGGGCAAGGAGCTAGTTGCAGCATGCGGCCGATGGGATGCACTTGTTGATCATCCTGTTCGCCCTGAAGTAGTTGCAGTTGCCGATCCTTCCCCTGCTGTTCGTTCGTGGTTTGAAAACGCAAACGTTCCAAACATTTACGAAGATTACAAGCAGTTACTGGCCGACCCAAAGGTTGATGTTGTTTATATAGCGGTACCGCATAATCTGCACGAGGAGATCTATCTCGCTGCAGTAGCTGCAGGTAAAGATTTTCTCGGTGAAAAGCCCTTCGGAATCGATAAAACTGCATCTGCGAAGATTGTTACTGCAATTAAGGCAAGCAAGGTTTTTGTAAGGGTATCTAGCGAAATGCCTTTCTATCCAGGTGCACAAGCAGCTATAAACTTTGTAAAATCGGGTGCAGCTGGAGAGCTAGTTGAAGTTCGCTCGGCTTTCTTGCATTCTTCAGATTTAGATATCTCAAAACCAATTAACTGGAAACGTATTGTTAAGTTTTGCGGCGAAATTGGTGTGATGGGCGATCTTGGAATGCATGTAGCTCATGTGCCAATTCGACTAGGGCTCGAACCAAAATCTGTTTACTCACTCCTTGATGACATCGTAAAAGTACGCGGAGATGGCAAAGGCGCAGAAGTTGCTTGCGATACTTTTGATAACGCAGTACTTGCAATCAAAGGAAAGTCGCCTTCGCAAGAGCGTGAATTCCCAATGTTCTGGGAGATGAAGCGCATTGCACCCGGGGAAAGCAATACATGGCAGTTCTCAGCTATGGGGATGAAGGGCGGAGTTAAATTCTCAACGCGCACACCTGCAACTTTCCATAAATTTGCATATGCAAACGGTGAGCAAATTTGGCAAGAGATTCAGCCAGGTCATAAGACAAACTGGCCGGTAATAACCGGAGGAATCTTTGAATTCGGCTTCCCAGACTCACTACTTCAGATGTGGGCTGCGTACTTCGCCGAGCGCGAGGGGCTACTTGGAGATAAATTTGGATGTGCAACTATTGATGAAGTCTTAAAGTCTCACCAAGTCTTTGAGGCTGCGATGGAATCAAATAAGACTGGTTCTACTGTAAAACTTTAAACGAAAACTTAAGAAAGGTTGGAAATGCAAAGTTCAAATCCAGTTCTAACTCGAGGTCGCGGATTTGCTGCGATGAATCCAAATAATACGGATTCACTCGAAGCAGCGTACTCAGCACCATCAGCTGGTGGTGTCTCAACAGGTCGCATGACAATTGA
>CAIMUD010000032.1 GCA_903844585.1 uncultured Actinomycetes bacterium
GCTGGTAGGATTCGAACCCACGACCGACTCTTCCGTTAAAAGAGCGCTCTATCCGCTGAGCTACAGCGGCACACATCTTGGAACATAGGTGTGTGCTACCAGTTGGATTTATTTGAGAGCGCTTTGTGTGGATAAATCAGCGCTAACGCCCTGACCAAGGATTTCAGGTGGCGCCATTTATAACGGTTTGTTATCATAAAGGCATGAACAAAGAACAGGTAGAAGCAACAATCCGGGCATGGAGAAACATGTCCGACGAAGAAAAGTGGCAGCTCATCTCAGCCGCTGAAGTCACAGCTGCTTAATAAGCGCTGATCCCGACCTGGCAACAGGTAAGGGCCCCCACAAAGTTGTGGGGCCTATTTTTTTGCCGAAAATTAGGGGTCAATAAAGGCAATAACATTTGCAGGTGTCCACTCAATATGACGTTATTACCATTGGACGAGTCGGCGTTGATATTTACCCACAGCAATACGGCGTGGGTCTCGAGGATGTAAAAACATTCGAAAAATTTCTGGGCGGAAGCGCGACAAATGTGGCGTGCGCTGTTGCAAAGTACGACCTAAAAAGCGCAGTTATTACACGTACTGGCAACGATCCATTCGGCAAGTATGTGCATGCAGAGTTAAAGCGTTTAAAAGTTTCAGATGAGTTTGTAAGTGGAGTTGAGGGGCTACAAACCCCCGTAGTTTTCTGCGAAGTATTTCCGCCAGATAATTTTCCACTTTACTTCTATCGCAAACCAAAGGCACCTGATCTCGTAATCAATGCTTCCGAACTTGATTTAGATGCGATTAAGAAGGCAAAGTTGTACTGGTCAACTGTTACCGGACTCTCCGAAGAACCATCTCGCGCCGCGCACTTTGCTGCTTTTGCAGCGCGCGCCAAGAAAGAATTTACAGTATTGGATTTGGATTACCGTGCGATGTTCTGGGAATCTCCAGCTCTTGCCACCGAACAAGTAAGCAAGGCGCTTGAGTTCGTCACCGTTGCAGTAGGTAATAAAGAAGAGTGCGAAGTTGCAGTAGGAGAAACTGATCCACTACGCGCAGCCGATGCACTCCTTGAGCGCGGCGTGCAAATTGCGATTGTGAAGCAGGGACCTAAGGGTGTTCTTGCAAAAACTCGCGATGAAGTAATTGAAGTGCCTCCGTATTTTGTTGATGTTGTAAATGGACTTGGCGCAGGTGACGCATTTGGTGGCGCTCTCTGTCTTGGTCTACTTGAAGGTTGGCCCCTGCGTCGCATTTTGGAATTTGCAAACGTTGCCGGAGCACTCGTTGCTGGAAAACTCGAATGCTCCTCTGCAATGCCAACACGAGATGAAGTAGAAAGTGTTTTACGCCAATCTGGCACTGGGGTAAAGGGAGCTTGAGATGACCAACGTTGTAGGCCACTGGATCGATAACAAAGTCGTTGAAAGTAAATCAGGACGCACTGCTGCGGTATATGACCCAGCCCTTGGCGTTGAAACAAAGCGCGTTGCCCTAGCTAATGGCGCAGAAATTAACGCAGCTATCGCCTCAGCAAAAAAGGCATTTCCTTCATGGTCGCAGACTTCTCTTGCAAAACGCCAAGCAATTATCTTTAACTTCCGCGAGCTTTTAAATAAAAGAAAAGGCGAACTTGCCGAAATCATCACCAGCGAGCATGGAAAAGTTTTATCCGATGCGCTCGGTGAAATCACTCGCGGACAAGAAGTTGTTGAGTTCGCTGTTGGTATTCCACATTTGATGAAGGGCTTCTACTCCGAGAACGTCTCAACTGGCGTTGATGTCTATTCAACCCGACAGGCACTTGGCATTGTTGGCGTTATCTCCCCCTTTAACTTTCCTGCCATGGTTCCGATGTGGTTCTTTCCAATTGCAATAGCTGCCGGAAACACAGTTATTTTAAAACCTTCAGAGAAAGATCCATCAGCCTCCCTTTGGATGGCCCAGCTTTGGAAAGATGCTGGACTTCCTGATGGCGTATTTAACGTACTTCAGGGAGATAAAGAATCAGTAGATGGTCTGCTTCACTCCCCCGATGTTGAGGCGATTTCATTTGTGGGTTCAACTCCTATCGCGCGTTATATATATGAAGAATGTGCAAAGACAGGCAAGCGCGTGCAATCACTTGGAGGCGCAAAGAACCACATGTTGGTTCTGCCAGATGCCGACCTCGAACTAGTTGCAGATAGCGCAATCAATGCAGGTTTTGGTTCGGCTGGTGAGCGTTGTATGGCGATCTCTGTCGTCGTCGCTGTCGAACCCGTAGCAGATTCGCTGATTGAAAAGATTGTTACGCGCATGAACAAGCTTCGCACCGGTGATGGTCGTCGTGGTTGCGATATGGGCCCTCTCGTTACGCGCGAACATCGAGATAAGGTCGCTGCCTATATCGACCTTGCAACCAAGGATGGCGCAAAAGTTGTTGTTGATGGACGCGGGGTAAAGGCCGATGGAGATGCAAATGGTTTCTGGCTTGGACCAACACTTATCGATGCCGTGCCAACCACATCCAAGGTCTACACGGAAGAAATTTTCGGACCTGTGCTTTCGATTGTGCGCGTAAAGAGTTATGACGAAGGCGTTGCACTTATTAATAGCAGCGCGTTCGGTAACGGAACAGCAATCTTCACAAATGATGGCGGCGCAGCGCGCAAATTCCAGAACGAAATTCAAGTTGGAATGGTTGGAATCAACGTGCCGATTCCAGTTCCAGTTGCTTACTACTCTTTTGGTGGATGGAAGCATTCACTCTTTGGAGATACAAAAGCTCATGGCGTTGAAGGTGTGCACTTCTTTACTCGAGGCAAAGCAATTACAAGTCGATGGCTTGATCCAAGCCATGGAGGCATCAACCTAGGTTTCCCACAGAACTAAAGGTTTATTCATGACATCACAGTGGCACTATAAAAGCGGTGAGCTAAAGGGCAATGGGTGGCAAGTCATCTCTGATCAGATGAGCCACACAGGTCTTCGCGTTGGAGTTGTTACATCATCTGCGCCGCTTTCGATTCTGGCAGATAACCGCGAACGCGCAATATTTGTTCTTGCCGGTAGTGATATCACTGTTACTTACGGCGATCAGAGCGTTGTACTTCGCGGGAGATCCTCTGTCTTTGAAGGCACAACAGATCATTTGTATGTACCAATCAATACTTCAATCACAATTGCAGGAGATGCGCGAGTGGCAGTTGGTGAAGCGCCAGCTAAAAATGAAAAGAGCGCATCAGTTATGAAGCGTGAAGATGTTCCGGTTTTTGTTCGCGGCGCAGGACGAGAAACACGTCAGGTACATAACTTCGGTATGCCAGATACTTTAGATGCTGACCGTTTGGTCGTTGTGGAAGTTATTGTTCCGGCGGGCAATTGGTCTGGCGCCCCTGCACATAAGCACGATGTATATCTGCCAGGAAAAGAATCAAATCTTGAAGAGATTTACTACTTCGAATCAGCGGTGGCTCGTGGCGAAAAACCATCCGGAGAAGTTGATCCAGTCGGCTATTTCCGCGGATACGCATCTGATGCTCGTCCATATGATGTAACCGCTGAAGTTCGAACCGGAGATGTTGTACTTGTTCCCCATGGTTGGCATGGTCCCGTATCAGCTGGGCCTGGTTATGACTTGTACTTCTTTAATATTATGGCTGGACCAGATCCAGTGCGTGAGTGGAATGTCACCGATGATCCACACCATGCATGGATTCGCGAAAGTTGGAAAACGCAGAACCCTGATCCACGACTTCCATACAAGAGAAATTAACCAGAGAGAACGCAAATGACTACAAAGAGAATGAGTGTTAGCCAAGCCATCGTTGAATTCTTGGCTCACCAATACACAGTCGATGGCGATTCTCGCGAACGCACAATCCAAGGTGTATTTGGAATCTTTGGCCATGGAAACGTTGCAGGTATCGGACAAGCGCTTAAACAACTCTCCGTCGAATCTCCTTCAACAATGCCTTACTACCAAGCACGTAACGAACAGGCGATGGTGCATGAGTCATCTGCATTTGCACGCATGAAGCGTCGTCGCGCAACATTTGCTTGCACAGCTTCGGTTGGTCCTGGGGCAACAAATATGCTCACCGGCGCAGCCGTTGCAACAACTAATCGCCTGCCTGTTCTGCTCTTGCCTTCAGATACTTTCGCAAACCGTGCACCAGATCCTGTATTGCAACAACTAGAACAACCATACGATTCAACTCTTACAGTTAACGATGCCTTTAAGCCACTCTCGCGCTATTTCGATCGTATTACTCGCCCAGAACAAGTCTTCTCTGCGATGTTGCAAGCGATGCGAGTACTAACAGATCCTGTTGAGACCGGCGCCGTAACAATTTGTTTGCCAGAAGATGTGCAGGCTGAAGTACTCGATGTTCCGCTGGAATTTTTAGCCGATCGCGAATGGCATCTTCGTCGCCCTCGCCCAGATGCTGGCATCTCACATATTGCCGGCCTTGAAATAAATAAAGCAAAGCGTCCATTTATTATTGCCGGTGGAGGAGTTATCTACTCTGATGCACATGCCGAACTCAAGCGCTTTGTGGAAGCAACAGGAATTCCTGTCGGAACTTCACAAGCTGGCGTTGGTTCACTCAACTGGGATCATCCTCAACTTATGGGTTCAGTTGGCGCAACAGGAACAACAGCTGCGAATCGTTTAGCAAAAGAGGCTGATGTAGTTATCGGCATCGGTACTCGCTACAGCGATTTCACAACCGCTTCGCGTACAGCATTTCAAAACCCAGATGTTAAATTTATCAATATTAATGTTGCATCATTTGATGCCTTCAAGCATGGAAGCGCAATCCCAATCGTTGCAGATGCGCGCGAAGCACTTAAAGAGCTCAACGCCGAACTCGGTGGATACAAGGTCGAACCTGCCTACGCCAAGCAAATACGCGAGGAAAAGGCAGCTTGGGATGCTGTTGTTGATGCAGCCTTTGAAGATAAGAAACTTTCAAAGCCAAGCCAAACCGAAATCATTGGCGCTGTTCAATCGCAGACTGATGACCGCGATGTAGTGATTTGCGCAGCAGGTTCGCTTCCCGGTGATCTTCACAAACTATGGAGAGTTCGCGATCCGCTTGGTTATCACGTGGAATACGCCTTCTCTTGTATGGGATATGAAATCGCAGCAGGACTTGGCGTTGCACGAGCCGACGATTCACGCACACCAGTAGTAATGGTTGGCGATGGTTCGTACTTGATGATGCATACAGAGCTAGTTTCAGCTGTTGCAGAGGGACTTAAGTTTGTTGTGGTTCTGATTCAAAATCACGGCTTCGCTTCGATTGGTCACTTATCAGAGAGCGTTGGATCTCAAAGATTTGGTACTAAGTATCGTTTCCGTGATCGTGCTAAAAATAACTTCGAAGGCGGCGAACCACTTCCTGTAGACCTTGCAATGAATGCGGAGAGTCTGGGTATGAACGTCATCCGAATTAAGGAATCACCAAGCGCGA
>CAIMUD010000033.1 GCA_903844585.1 uncultured Actinomycetes bacterium
TCACTAAGGCATTTAATGAAGCGCTGCGTTCGACAAATACTTTAAAGAAGAACGATCAGGATGTAATCAAGGACGACATCCTGGAAGGTCTTACCGCTGTCGTAACTGTGCGTATGTCAGAGCCACAGTTTGAAGGCCAGACAAAGGAAGTGCTGGGAACTGCAGCTGCTACTCGCATTGTTTCTGCAGTCGTTGCAGATAAGTTGAAAGAGTTCTTCGCAACCACAAAGCGCATCGATAAGGCCAATGGCCGATTGATTCTGGAAAAGGTAGCAGCAGCATCAAAGACTCGTATCTCAGCGCGTGCGCACAAAGATTTGCAGCGCCGCAAGAACGCACTTGAATCCTCTTCACTCCCAACAAAGCTTGCAGATTGTCGTTCTGAAGATGTGACCCGAACCGAACTCTTTATCGTTGAGGGCGATTCAGCACTTGGTACAACCAAGGCTGCTCGCAACTCAGAGTTCCAGGCAATCCTGCCGATTCGTGGAAAGATTCTTAACGTTCAGAAAGCTTCGCTTTCTCAGATGCTCGATAATTCTGAGTGCGCATCAATCATTCAGGTTATTGGCGCTGGCTCTGGTAAATCATTTGAATTAGATGAAGCACGCTATGGGCGCATCATCTTGATGTCAGATGCGGATGTCGATGGCGCACATATCCGTTGCTTGCTTCTAACTCTTTTGTATCGCTACATGCGTCCCATGATCGACAGCGGACGCGTATTTGCTGCGATCCCACCACTGCATCGCATCGAAACAATGGGTGGCGGAGGAAAGAAGGGCGAATACATCTATACATATTCAGATGAAGAAATGAAGAAGACAACTGCTGCTCTTTCTAAAGCTGGAAAAAAATGGAAAGAACCAATCCAGCGCTATAAAGGCCTTGGTGAAATGGATGCAGATCAGCTCCGTGAAACTACGATGGAACCTGATGCACGCACTCTTCGTCGCATTACAGTCACTGATGCAACGGCCGCAGAAGCAATGTTCGAACTTTTAATGGGTAACGATGTGGCTCCACGCAAGGAGTTCATCTCAACGGCTGAAATCGACCGCGACCGCATCGACGCTTAGTTTTACTCTTTACCTTTAATCGATAGCAACAAGATCGAAGTATTCGTCTTTCCAAATATCTTCATCACCATCAGGTAACAAAATTACGCGCTCTGGCTTAAGTGCCTGTACGGCGCCTTCATCGTGAGAAACCAAGATAACTGAGCCCTGATATTGAGAGAGCGCTGCAAGGATTTCATCGCGAGACGCAGGATCAAGGTTGTTTGTTGGCTCATCAAGGAGCAGAACATTTGCCGCGCTTACAACGAGTGTTGCAAGTGCAAGACGTGTTCGTTCTCCACCAGATAAGACTTTGACCAACTTGTGTACATCATCGCCTGTGAAGAGGAATGAGCCCAGAACATTGCGTGCTTCGGGTTCGCGAATATCGGGAGTTGCACTCATCATGTTTTCCAGGATGGTACGTTCGAAATCTAGAGATTCATGTTCCTGCGCGTAGTAGCCAATTTTTAAGCCTTGGCCTTGTACAACATGGCCAGTATCTGATTCGAGTTCATTGGCAAGGATGCGAAGAAGCGTTGTCTTACCCGCCCCGTTTAGGCCCAAGATCACAACGCGAGAACCCTTATCGATGATGACAGAGACGTCGGTAAAGATCTCAAGAGAACCGTAAGACTTAGATAGCTCTTCTCCAGAAAGTGGAGTCTTGCCACAAGGAGCAGGAGTTGGGAAGCGAAGCTTTGCAACCTTGTCGCTAACTCGTACATCTTCAAGAGAGCTACGAAGTTTTTCAGCGCGGCGGAGCATGCCTTGTGCAGCTGTTGCCTTTGAAGCTTTAGCGCGCATCTTCTCGCCCTGCTTCTGCAAGATTTCCGCCTTCTTTTCAGCGTTGGCGCGTTCGCGCTTGCGTCGATGTTCATCTTGTTCGCGCTGCAATAGGTATTGCTTCCAGCCCATGTTGTAGACGTCAATAACGTTTCGATTGCCATCGATGTAGAAGACCTTATTTACAACGGTTTCGATGAGATTGACATCGTGAGAAATGATGACAAGTCCGCCGGAGTATTTAGAGAGATATTCACGCAGCCACATAATCGAATCGGCATCCAAGTGGTTTGTAGGCTCATCGAGGAGAAGTGTCTCGGCACCTGAAAAGAGAATACGAGCAAGTTCGATTCGACGACGCTGACCACCGGAGAGTGTTCCTAGAACATGGTCAAAGACTGCATCCGTTACGCCAAGTGAAGTTGCAATTGCTTCAGCCTCTGCTGTTGCTGCATATCCACCGGCTGCCGAAAATTCTGCTTCAACGCGGGTGTATCGCTCCATCGCTTTTTCCAGCGCTTCACCTTCGGTTGTAGACATCTCTTCTTCAACCATTTTCATACGGTGAGCAATTTGATCCAAATCACGAGCAGACAAGATTCGCTCGATAACTGTTCCTTGTTCTTCGCCGGTGCGAGGATCTTGTGGCAGATACCCAATCTTTCCTGTGCGAGTTACAGCGCCCCCTGCGGGAAGAGTTTCACCGGCTAGGACCTTTGCAAGTGTGGATTTACCAGCGCCGTTTCGACCCACGAAACCGATGCGATCTCCGTGGTTGATACGAACAGTTACGCCTGAGACAAGCAGGCGTGCGCCAGCGCGAAGTTCGAGTGCTTGAGTGGAGATCATTTGAGCAATCATCCCACAGGCAGTGTGGGATAAGAAATTCAGCTAATTAATCAAGCAGCGCCAATATGAGTGCGACGTTCTGTGGCAAAAGACTTACCAACAGCAGTCAACTCAGTTGCAACTTGCGTCTTAATGTTCTCTTCACTCTTAAGAAGTGTAGCCAATCCTGCAATTGCAGCCTTTAGTTCTTTCTGTTCTCCTTCGAGTTCAAGGCGGCTCATCTTTGTTAGACGACGAAGTGGCATATCTAGAATGTATGTTGCTTGTTCGTCATTGAGCTTGAAACCCTTAATTAGCGCTGTCTTTGCCTCTGCTGCATCTTCGCTTCCGCGAATAATTTTTATGACCTTATCGATATCGATAATCGCCTTAAGCAGTCCATCAACGATAGAAAGACGACCTTCTGCCTTTGCTTTTCTATATTCAGAACGACGGCGCACAACTTCAATACGGTGATCGATAAATACCTGAAGGAGTTCTTTTAGGCCAAGAGTTTGCGGGCGACCCTTGACGAGGGCAACTGCGTTGATAGCAAATGCATCTTCCATCGGAGTGAGCTTGTAGAGCTGGTCTAGTACTTGCTCTGGCTCAAATCCATTTTTGAGTTCAATCACAACGTTTGTGCCTGTCTGGCCATCAGTTAGATCGACGATATCGGAGATGCCTTGGATCTTCTTGGCTTTTACAAGGTCTGCAATACGCTCTACAACTTTTTCTGGCCCGATAGTAAATGGCAACTCTTTAATTGTGATTCCCATTTTGCGAGTTGTAACTTTGCTAATTTCAACTGTTGCGCGAACCTTAAACGAACCCTTTCCGGTTGCATAGGCTTCGCGAACACCTTCAAGTCCAACTAGCTCACCGCCAGTAGGGAAATCAGGGCCAGGAATAAACTTCATAAGCTGGTTAAGTGTCGCCTTTGGATTATCAATGAGGTGTTTTGTCGCAGCAATTACCTCACCCAAATTATGTGGCGCCATATTTGTTGCCATACCAACAGCGATTCCTGCGCCACCATTAACAAGCAGGTTTGGGTATGCGGCAGGGAGCACGAGTGGTTCGGAAAGTTGTCCGTCATAGTTTGGACCAATATCAACGGTGTTCTCATCTGCTTCTGCAACCATCGCCATTGCAGCTTGTGCAAGCCGCGCTTCGGTGTAACGCATTGCAGCAGGGCCAGAGTCGAGTGAACCAAAGTTTCCGTGCCCATCAATAAGTGGAACCTGCATCGAAAACGATTGCGCCATGCGAACAAGTGCGTCATAAATTGCAGTGTCTCCGTGAGGGTGCAACTTACCCATCACTTCACCAACAACTCGGGCGCTCTTTACATGGCCGCGCTCTGGGCGCAGTCCCATATCTGACATCTGATGAAGAATTCTGCGGTGAACAGGCTTTAGACCATCGCGCGCATCGGGGAGTGCGCGTGAATAAATTACCGAGTACGCATATTCAAGGAAGGACTCTGACATCTCTGATGAGACATCGATATCAACAATCTTTCCTGGAAATTCACCGGGCTTTGGGCCAACCGGTTTCTTTCCTTTACTCGCTGCTGATTTGGTTGCTGTGGTCTTTTTCGCTGTTGCCATGCGCGCAATTCTGCCAAGTAAAGAGGTGAAATTGCGGTACCTACACGCACGCGAGAAGATATCTCTGTGCATTTATCGCAAATAGCCCCCGCAATTTTTGCATCCCTTGGGTTATCTACCGCTAGCGATGTAATTGGTGCCGGTGAAAGTCCACATGGTCGCGAGCTCCTCTTTCTCATTGATGGACTTGGCGCAGATGTCATCGAAAAATATTCGTCTTATATTCCCAAAATTTCACATTTAGTACGTCACGGATCGGTGCAAACTTCATTTCCATCAACGACAGCAACAAGTCTTGCAACTCTTATGACAGGTGCGATGCCAGGTGCCCACGGAATGTTTGGTTACACGGTGCAAGTCCCGCGAAGCGGTGGTCGAATTCTTAACTCACTCAAATGGGATGACCGCGTTGATCCAGTTATTTGGCAGCCGGTTCCAACACTTTTTGAACGCGCAGTAAAAGAAAATATAAGCGTTACCCACGTTGCAGCAAAGCGTTATGAAAATACAGGCTTTACACAAGCTGTCTTTCGCGGTGCCAAATACAGCGGCGCCAATGTTGTCCCGGATTTAGTTTCGCAAACAGCAGAAGCGCTCCATAAATCTCCATCGTTTGTTTACCTTTATATAAATGATCTTGATTCAGCTGGCCATAGCGATGGTGTTGGATCGGATAAATGGTTGGCAGCGCTAGCTGGTATCGATCAGATGGTTACTGCGCTGCTGCACAAACTTCCTCGTGGAACGCGACTTTGGCTAACAGCTGACCACGGAATGATCAACGTGGGTGAAAAAATTGTAATAGGCCAAGATAATCAATTAGATAAAGACGTTGCAGTCATTGCCGGTGAACCTCGTGCTCGTCATCTCTACCTTGCCAGTGATAACGATTCAGATGCTGCCCGAAACGAACTTGCACTTAATTGGAGAGAAAGTTTGGGCAACAAAGCCCAAGTCTTTACTCGTAGTCAAGCAATAGCTGCTGGCCTGTTCGGTGGCGAAGTAAGCCCCGATGCTGCCGATCGAATCGGAGATGTAGTGGCAATTGGACAGGGTGAAACCATTTTTATTGAAAAAGCTCGCGAGACTCAAGAGGGATCAATGGTGGGTCATCACGGTGGGCTAACTGATATTGAAAGCTATGTTCCACTTCTTACGACAACGGTTAATTAAAACTTTTTAGTTATCGTCGTCTTTTTCATCCTCTGAAGGTGCAGATGTACGGCCAAACATAATTTCATCCCATGAAGGCACTTTTGCTCGAGCCACAATGCCATCTTCTGTATCTGAAACCCCAGGTGTTTCGCGAATTGCTACAAGACGTGGCGTCTCGCGTGCAGGTTCTTCTTGCACAGGAATTGTCGGTGTAAGGCTCTCAATGATGCGTGATGGGTGAGAAGCTTCAGAGTGAATAATTCCTGACTCCACTCGACGCGCAGGTGCATCTTCGCCCATTAGCCAGCGTCCGTTGTCATCCAGGGGAGCAAGAGTGCGCTTGCTCTGATCAAATGACCATTGTGCTTTTCCAGAACCGTCGCGATTAGGAAAAATTAATTCAATTATCCATGTGCCATCGATGGCACGCCATGTTTGCCAAGCAAGTTGATCGATATCAACACCGCGAGCTGCAAGTTTTAGCTCGATAGCTTGGAGGAATTCACTCTCTTCGCGGACCGATTCTTTGCGTAGTGAAATTTCATGGACCATATTGATGATGAAGAGACGCTCTTGCAGAATTGGACCTGCAAAACGCTTCACCTTATCTACGCTTATATTTCCTTCGCGTGCGATTGCTTCCATCGATTCACCGCTACGAAGGCGGCGTTGAATTTCTTTAACGCTCATCTCTTCGCTGTGATCATCTGAATTAACTGCAGATAGTCGTGGTTGATTAACCGTTGCACGAAGTGTGTCGCTAATTCGTACAGTGAATTCATCGCCATCTGTATTGGTGAGTGCCAGGTGTAACCCATCCGGGGTCTTACCTGTTAAACGCAACTCACTCATGCGCCCGAGAATATCTGATGAACCCTTGCAAAGCCCCGTCCTGCTCTTGGTTTCATGCGGGGGAAATGGCCGATTTAGCCCTTAGCCCCCCTGTGTGGCAAGATACGCATTCTGCGCCACTGAAATTGTTGGTGCTTGGCAAGATACGAATCAAATATGAAGAGGACTTGAAATGAACATTCTTGATGCCGTCGACGCAAAGTCATTGCGTAAGGACATCCCACAATTTCGCGCAGGCGATGAGCTAAAAATTCACGTACGCGTTATTGAAGGTAGCAAGTCACGTCTTCAGGTTTTCCAAGGAATCGTCATCCGTCGTCAAGGTGATGGCGTTCGTGAAACTTTTACAGTCCGTAAGCTTTCATACGGTGTCGGAGTAGAACGTACATTCCCAGTGCACACCCCAGTTATTGAAAAGATTGAGTTAGTAAAGAAGGGCGATGTACGTCGCGCAAAGCTTTACTACCTTCGCGATCTTCGCGGTAAGGCTGCAAAGATTCGTGAAAAGCGTGACGGCGTTGAAGGTTACGGTGACGGAATTCTTTCGACACCAGAACCAATTATTGAAAAGGTTGTTGAAAAAGTTGAAGAGCCTGCAGCAGTTGTTGAAGAGACTCCGGTTGTTGAGACTCCAGCAGCAGTTGAAGAAGTTGTAGAAGCGCCAGTTGCCGAGGCAGCAGCAGCCGAAACAACTGAAACTCCAGCTGAATAACTTTCACTAGATAAATGCCACGTAAGGGCTCGCTCGCTCGCGAGTTTCCAATCCTTGTTGTTGTTGCACTCCTTGTTTCACTTTTTATCAAGACTTTCTTGGTGCAGTTTTTCTTCATTCCATCAGGCTCGATGGAGAACACTCTTCAGGTAAATGACCGAGTGGCTGTAAATAAACTCCCAATCATTAGCCGCAATATTCACCGTGGTGATGTGGTGGTCTTCCGCGATCCAGCTGGTTGGTTGCCAAGTGCAGCGCCGGTTTCAGGTGGCAAGGTTGCCGTTAAAGTAAAAGAAGGTCTCGTTGCAGTTGGAGTACTCCCAAACCCTGCAAAACAATTCTTAGTTAAGCGCGTTATCGGTATTGCAGGAGACAAAATAGTTTGCTGTAGCAAAAATAAAGCTCTGATGATTAATGGAAAAGATGCGGTTGAGGGATATATCTACGCTGGCAATACGCCAAGTGATATGGAATTCAACGTCACTGTTCCGGCTGGCAAGATTTGGGTAATGGGCGATCACCGCGGAGCAAGTGCGGACTCCCGTTATCACCAAGATGACATCAATAAAGGATTCGTTCCGCTAGAAAAAGTCACTGGACGCGTTGTGGGAATCATCTGGCCATTTAAGAACGCTGGCTTAGTTCCATCTCAGAACCCCATTAAGTAACTAACAACTTATGAAGTTCATCGAAGCGCTCTTGCTCGATGCAGGAATTGCTCCATTGGCAGGTGTCGATGAAGCAGGTCGTGGTGCTTGTGCAGGACCACTCGTCGTGGCTTCTGTAATTTTAAAAGATCCATTCGCTCCCGAACTCGCAGTTGTGCGCGATTCAAAAGAAATTTCCGAGTCAAAGCGTGAAGAGATATTTGATTTAGTGCACGAACATGCTTTGAGTGTGAGCGCCGTAATTATCCCCGCTAAAGAAGTTGATCAACGCGGAGTACATGCAGCTAATTTAGATGGCATGCGTCGCGCAGTTCAAGGGCTATCAACGCCACCTGCTTATGTATTAACTGATGGTTATGCCATTGAAGGACTTGCTGTGCCAAATCTTGCAGTCTGGAAGGGCGATCAAGTCGTCACATGTATTAGCGCCGCATCGATAATTGCCAAAGTAACTCGTGATCGAATAATGCGCGAGCTGGATAAAGAATTCCCTGCCTACGGATTTGCAGGACACAAGGGATATATCACTAAAGCTCATACAGATGCTCTCGTAGCCAGCGGTCCGTGCATAGAACATCGACGTTCATTTGCAAACATCGCAGCGCTACTTTCGTAATTACCCACACCTTTCAAATATTCAAACTGTGTTGACGTAGCCCATCCCTAATCTGCCCGCCATGAGCAGAACAAAAATTCAGACTGGCGCGTTTGGCGAAGAAATAACTACTGATTTTCTTGAAAAACGTGGTGATGAAATTGTTGATCGAAATTGGCGAATCCGAGAAGGCGAAATAGATATTGTCACACTTGGCAAAGATGGCTTCTTTCACTTTGTCGAAGTCAAGACTCGATCCTCTCTCGCGTTCGGGCATCCATTTGAGGCAATTAATAAAGATAAAGCACACCGCATGCAGCGGTTGGCTCTGGCTTGGCTTGCTACACATGGGTGCTTAGGTTGCGATTGGCACATTGATGTTGCTGCAATTCTCATCGCAAAAGATGGTTCGCACACACTTGAATATCGCGGCAATCTGCTGTGAGTCTCGGTACAACAATGAGCGTTGCCCTACTTGGTCTCTCCGGGAATATTGTCACTGTAGAGGTTGATATTGCAGATGGGCTACCGATGTATTCGCTTCTGGGTTTACCTGATGCAGCCCTTAGCGAATCGCGTGATCGAGTACGAGCAGCGATGGTTAATTCATCAGAAGTCTGGCCAAATAAGAAAGTAACTGTTTCGCTCTCGCCTGCATGGCTGCCAAAGAGTGGTTCGAGCTTTGATTTATCTATCGCGATAGCAATCATGGTTGCCCAAGGAACTCTCGCGCAATCAAGGGTTGATGCAACGCTGATTCTCGGCGAACTCGCACTCGACGGACGCATACGTTCGGTACGTGGCGTGTTGCCAGCACTTATCGCCGGCTATAAAGCGGGGATAACTCGGGCGATTGTTCCGGCCAGCAATCTTGCAGAAGCAAAGTTGATGTCAGGGATGGAAGTTCTGGGATTTGTAAGTATCTCCGAACTTCTGCGATTTTTACGCACAGGTGTAATTGAGAGCGTGCCGCAACTCGATTTAATAATCGAGTCGGATGAGCATCTTCCTGATTTTGCAGATGTTGCAGGTCAACTCACCGCAAGATTTGCCGCAGAAGTAGCTGCAAGCGGCGGTCATCACCTACTTTTGATTGGTCCGCCAGGTGCTGGAAAGACAATGATTGCCTCGCGTTTACCGACAATCCTTCCGACTCTTAGCGTTGAGGAAGCGTTGGAAGTAACGGCGGTTCATTCGATCGCTGGTTCACTTGCTTCACGTTCGCCAATGTCGCGCATCGCTCCATTTGTCTCTCCGCATCACAGCGCTTCTCGTGTTGCAATGGTTGGTGGAGGAGCTCACGCAATAAAACCTGGCGCCTGTTCACTTGCCCATCATGGGGTGCTCTTTATAGATGAAGCGCCAGAATGTGGAGTCGGAGTTTTGGATTCACTTCGGCAACCACTTGAATCCGGGACAATCACAATTGCCAGGAGTATCGGAAGCCTTACATTTCCCGCAAACTTTCTATTAGTACTGGCCGCAAATCCATGTCCATGTGGAAAGTTCACGGGTAAAGGCCGCAACTGCACGTGTTCATCTCAGCAAGTGCGACGTTACTTAGGGAAACTTTCAGGGCCCCTAATGGATCGCATCGACATGCGAGTTCAGGTAGAACCAGTTGGCAGGGTTGATATGGCAGATACCAATATTGGGGAATCTAGTGAAGTGATGAGAGCCCGGGTGAGTGATGCGCGCGCAATTGCAACTAAGCGATTTGTTGGAGAAGGGTGGGCACTAAATTCACAAATTCCAAGTAGTGCGCTTCGTACGAAGTTCAAACCAGAACGAAGTGCCATGAACTTCTTACACGACGAGTTAGATAAGGAACGCCTTACTGCGCGGGGCCTTCATAAAGTTATTCGTCTTTCATGGACGCTTGCAGATTTATCTGGCAAGGCAATTCCCACTTTGGCGGAAGTTAAAACCGCATACAGCCTTAGAGAAGGAGGCGAGCTTTGAATGATGAGCTCCGTGCGCGAGTAACTCTCTTTGCACATATCGAAGGCGGAGTTGCATTCTGGGCCAATGAAATCTTTAATCGAGGTGCAGCCCTTGTCCTTGAAAAGTTACGAGGAGGTGGCTATGACGCAGTTAAATTTGAAAGCCTGATTAAAAAGATCCAAGCCTCAAACCCGGAAGCAGAATACGAATCTATTCTTGCTACAAATTCGGTCTTTCTTTATCCAGGGGCGCCAGGGTGGCCAACAACATTGGATGAATTAGCTGCGCCTCCTATTGGGCTAGTTGTAAAAGGCTCAGTAGCAGTACTGACACAAAAGTCACTTGCCATTGTTGGTACTCGCAACCCAACACCGTACGGAATACGAAATGCAGGAGATTTTGCAGCAGGTTTTGTAGATCGCGAATGGGCGATAATAAGTGGCGGGGCATACGGCATTGATTCTGCTGCGCATAAAGGCGCTCTCTATGCAGAGGGAATAACAATTGCAGTAGTTGCCGCTGGTATTGATATCAATTACCCTGCCGGAAATATTCGACTCTTTGCAGAAATTGCTGAAAGTGGCGCAATCGTTAGTGAAGTTATGCCGGGATGTCGTGCTCTTCCTGTTCGCTTTCTTACACGTAACCGAATAATTGCCGCACTTTCAACTGCAACGCTCGTCGTTGAAGCTGCATTTCGTTCTGGCTCACTTCGCACAGCACGTGATGCAGCAGAATTAATGCGTCCAGTCATGGCGATTCCGGGGCCAATTAATTCACCGACTTCAGAGGGATGCCACCGATTAATTGGCGAACGCGCTGCAGAAATCGTTACATCAGTTACAGATGCCGTTGAGTTTGTATCTTCCTTCTAAGCAGGAGATGATACGAACCTATGAGTGGTTTTAGATCTGGATTCGTTGCAATAGTTGGCCGTCCAAATACAGGTAAATCAACTCTCATTAATGCACTCGTCGGAAGCAAGATTGCAATCACATCTCCTCACCCAAATACAACGCGCCATGCAATCCGTGGAATCGTTAACGGTGAAAACTTTCAGGCGGTTTTGGTCGATACGCCAGGAATACATAAACCAAAAACATTGCTCGGCCATCGCCTCAATGCGGTCGTGGGGGAGAGTCTGGATTCTGTTGATGTTATTTTGATGTGTCTGCCAGCCGATGAAGTATCTGGCGCCGGGGATGAATTCTTGGCTGCAGAAATAGCGAAATATCCACGGGCTAAGAAGTTTGCACTCGTTACAAAGACTGATTTGGTTGCAAAGAAAAATTTGGCAAACCGTTTGCTTGGAATCGGAGCTTTGGCAAAGGGATTCGAGTGGGATGAGATTGTTCCGATATCAGCTGCGATTCATGACCAGATTGAATTACTAACAAAACTCATTTCAGATAAATTGCCTGAAGGCCCTGCCTTTTATCCATTGGATATGAAGAGTGATCAAGGCGTCGAACAATTAATCTGCGAACTTATTCGAGAAGCAGCCCTTAGGGACGCACGAGAAGAGTTGCCGCACTCGATTATGGTCACCATCGATGAGATGTCAGAACGTGAAGAAAAGGGCTCTCGTCCGTTCTTCGATATACACGCGACACTTCACGTTGAGCGTGATTCACAGACTGGAATTATTTTGGGGCATAAAGGTGAGCGCTTGAAGGACATTGGTATGCGCGCTCGTAAAGATATCGAGCGCGAGCTAGGTGCCCGAATATTTCTCGGGCTGCACGTCAAAGTTTCAAAGGAATGGCAGAGAGATCCAAAGCTGCTTGAACGTTTGGGTTTTGGCGAAAACTAAGCGACAGCAGTTTTACGGCTTGCAAAGTATGAGCCGATCAGAACCAATGGAAGTCCCACAACAATTCCTGTTGTAAGTGGCTCACCAAGTATCAAGATTCCCAGGATTACTGCGAAGGCGGTATTGAGATAAGTAACAAGTGAAGCTCGAGCCGGTCCAAATTCTTTTACCACCGCAAAAAAGAATGCAAATGCTGCGCCAGTGGATAAAATTCCAAGAGCTATTACCGAATAAATTGCATTCGCTTCAACGTGGTGCGTTGGCCACAATGCGATGGTAAAGGGAAGATAAAAAAGCGCAGCGATTGCCATTGCGAGTCCGTTAATTGCAACACCGGAAACATCTGGGAGTGCTCGCCTAATCATGATGATTGCATATGAATAGAGCATTGATGCTGCAAGGACCATTGCAATGGCAAGGGGGCTAGATGAGCCGGAGATGCTTTCTATTCCCACGACCAGAATGACGCCAATAAATCCCACGAGCATTCCTAGAAGGCGCTTGTAGTGCCAGACTGATTTATCGCCATGAAATGAAGTAATGATTGTTGACCAAATCGGAACAGATGCAACGAGAAGTCCTGCAAGTCCAGATGAAATTGATTGCTCCGCAGTGCCGATGAGAATCCAAGGACCGATCATTTCAAGTAGCGCGTAGAAGGCGATGTATTTAATTCCCGCAAAAGCGCTCTTTAACGAGCCATCTTTAATTGCAATAGGTAGCAAAATTGCTGCGCCGATGAGTACGCGCCCGAAGACGACAACTGCGGGCGGGAATCCAGTCTCCTTATCGACTGCAACTTTAATGAATAGATAAGGAATACCCCACAGAAAACCGACAAGGAAAAATAAGGACCAACCGCGGCGCGACATCTGTAAATGATCTCCGTTAGCTAAGAATTCGTTTTACCTCTGATGCGCAGAAATCAATTGCTTTTGCTGCACTTGGTGTTATAGCAAGGTTAGCAAAGAAGCCGTGGTTCATACCCGCAAACTCCTTGTATGTAACCTCTACGCCATCACCCTTAAGAAGTTCGGCATACTTTTCACTATCGCTTAGGAGTGGATCATATTCAGCGGTTACTACGACAGTTGGAGGTAGACCTTTAAAACTCTTAGCTTTTGTTGGACAGGCATATAGATTTGAATTGTGTGCGCTGCCTTGCAAATATTGATCCCAGAACCACTCCATTGCACGAGTTGAAAGCCCATAGCCGTCAGCAAAGTCGATATATGACTTCGTTGTGAAGTCTCTGTCATTGCATGGATAAACGAGTACTTCAAAGGCGAGATCCACGCCGTTATCTCGAGCCTTCAGGGCAACAGCGCTTGCTAGGTTTCCGCCTGCGCTATCTCCGAGAACTCCAATTTTTTTGGCATCGATATTTAGATTTTTGGCGTTTTCGATCGTCCAAAGAAGAGTCGCATAGCAATCATTGAAAGGAATGGGGAAGGCATGCTCAGGCGCCTTCTGATAGTTGACGCTAATAACAGTTGCGCCACTTTGATTGGCAAGGCGGTGCATGGATGCGTCATAGATATCTATGAAATTTAATACCCATCCGCCTCCATGGTAAAAAACAATTGCACTGTTATTGGCGTTGTTATTAGGGCGATAGATGCGAACCGGAAGGTCTGCAGTTGGGCCTGGAATAAATGTATTTATAACTTCAAAAATCGGATCAGGAGTTCCACCATTTGCCACTCTGCCTTGGGTATTTGCACGTAGCTCATCAACTGGCGCCTCCCAAACATCGGGAAGTCCTGCAGCCTTACCTTTTTCTAGAAATGCAACGATCTCTGGAGCAAGTGACATTACTTTTTATCCCAACTAAGAGTGCGATCACGAAGCGTACGGTAATTTTCTACAACGTCTGGCGTTGGTTTAGAGGTAACGCTTTCAATGCTTCCGAGATCCCATACTGGTGCGTTTTGACTTCCAAGAAGAGCCCATGCTGCTTGCCTTGCAGCACCATCTGCAACATATTCACCGGCAGGTGGAACAAGTACTTCATGGCCAAAGAGAGATGACGCAATCGATGCAATGGCAGGATTTTTCGCCGCTCCGCCGATAAGTAGGATTCGCTTAACTCCAACGCCTAACTCAGAGAGCGCGTCAACAGCATCAACTAGACCGCACAACATTCCTTCAATCATCGCGCGAGCAATATCTGCAGGATTTGAATTGTTCAGATTCATTCCAGAAAGCGCACCCGTTGCAGTTGGACGGTTCGGTGTGCGTTCGCCTTCGAAATATGGAAGAAGCGTAAGTCCATGTGCACCCGGCACTGATGTCAGCGCAAGCTCACCAATCTCCGCATGGGTTTTTCCAAGAATACGAGTCGCTGCATCAAGAATTCGAGCGGCGTTAAGTGTGCAAACAAGTGGAAGGAATCGACCAGTCGCATCTGCAAAACCTGCAACTGCTGCCGAAGGATCATGGGTTGGAGTATCCGAGACTGCAAATGCCGTGCCGCTTGTTCCAAGAGATACGACTACATCTCCAGGCTGTGCTTGGACGCCGAGTGCTGCAGCGGCGTTATCACCTGCTCCGGCAGCGATTGGAATTCCAGAAGTTGTGGTCGCGCCAAATGCACTTGGCGCAATGATTTTTGGAAGAGTAATCTCTTCTTTACTTCGTAGAGCCATTGCCAATATATCTCGGCGATATTGCGATGTTGTTGGATCGAAATATCCGGTGCCGGATGCATCGCTTCGGTCGGAGAAAAGTTTTGTTAAATCCTTACCACCGGTGAGTTGCCAGGAGACCCAATCGTGCGGGAGGGCTACAGCTCTCACTTTTGCTGCGTTATCTTTTTCATTATCCGCAAGCCATCTAAGTTTCGAAGCAGTAAATGCTGCGACTAAAACAGAACCAACTTGATTTGCGGTCTTTGCGTCTCCACCGAGTTCAGAGTTGAGATCAGCTGCAGCTTTTGCAGATCGAGTGTCATTCCATAAAAGAGCAGGGCGGATAACTTTTCCACCGGCATCCATTGCGACCATTCCATGTTGCTGTCCGCCAATTGAAATCGCATCAACATCATCTAGACCACCCGCTTCTGCAATCGCGGTGTTTATTGCGGTGGTCCAGTGGGTCGGATCGACTTCTGTTCCATCTGGATGAGCAGCACGCCCTTGGCGGATTAACTCGCCACTTTCTGCATCTCGAATCACAATTTTTGACGACTGGGTCGATGAGTCCACGCCAGCGACGAGTTTTCTATTCGCCATAATTTTTAATCCTCATGGGCCAAGGCTAGACTGTGCCAGTCAATGATGACCACTTTTTAATTCTTAATTTTTTGGAGTTTTCATGCGTATTGGTGTGCTTACAGGTGGCGGAGATTGCCCAGGACTTAACGCTGTTATTCGCGGCATTGTTCGCAAAGGCGTAAAAGAATACGGTCACGAGTTTGTTGGTTTTCGCGATGGCTGGAAAGGCCCGCTTGAGAACTACACAATGCCACTTACTCTCGAATCAACTCGCGGTATTTTGCCTAAGGGTGGAACAATTCTTGGTTCATCACGTACTAATCCTTTTAAGATTGAAAACGGTGTAGAACGCATCAAGCAGAGCCTTGCCGATCAAGGAATCGATGCGCTTATTGCTATCGGAGGCGAAGACACACTTGGAGTTGCAACGAAGCTTGATGCACTCGGAGTAAAGGTTATTGGCGTTCCGAAGACAATTGATAACGACCTCAACAATACTGATTACACATTTGGTTTTGATACATCGGTAAATATTGCAATGGAGGCAATCGATCGTCTCCACACTACA
>CAIMUD010000034.1 GCA_903844585.1 uncultured Actinomycetes bacterium
CCCAAATCGAAAGTGCAGAACCGCATACCTACTGGCTGGCCGAGGAATATCACCAAAAATACTTAGCTAAAAATCCAAATGGTTATGACTGTCACTCGAGTACCGGAGTGGTATTTACATCATAGTTTTGCCCTTTGGGGTGTTTAATCCACAAAACTAATGTATTTTACGAACCATGAGTTTGGGCATCTGGGAAATTACGGTTGTTGCCCTCCTATTAGTTTTAACCTTCGACTTCGCGATGGCATATCGCCAACGTAACTCTGAAACTTCGCTAGCTACGGCCACTAGGTGGACGTTTTTTTATATTGCTCTTGCAGTAATTTTCGGAATCTCGCTAGGTCACTGGGCTGATGAACAAGCACAGAAAGAATTTTTCGCTGGTTGGTTAACTGAGTACTCCTTATCTTTCGATAATCTCTTTGTATTCGTTTTGATCCTTGCTCGACTAAAAGTTGCAAAAGAGAAAGAACAGTTAGTTTTACTATTTGGCATCGCAGCCTCGCTCTTAATGCGCGGCGGCTTTATCGCTATCGGCTCTGTTGTTGTTACTAAATTTTCCTGGATTTTCTTCTTCTTCGGTGCATTCTTGATCTACACCGCATACACACTTATTAAAGAGAGCGAAGAGGAGGAGTGGGAGGAAGGAAGGTTTATTTCATATCTTCGCCGCAAAGGCGCTTCGACCTTTACCTTGGCACTTGTTGCAATCGCAATGACCGATGTTCTCTTTGCATTTGACTCGATTCCAGCGATTTTTGGGCTAACAAAAGATCCTTACATCATTGTTACCGCCAATATCTTTGCGCTAATGGGTTTGCGTCAGCTCTATTTCTTAATCGGCGGACTTATGAAGAAGTTGGTTTACCTAACAGAGGGACTCTCGGCAATCCTGGCCTTTATCGGCATAAAACTCTTAATCGAGGCGCTGCACTCGCAACACTGGGATCACATTGGTAATTTCAAAATTCCACACATCTCATTACAGGTAAGTCTTGGATTTATTATCTTCACACTTGCTTTCACGGCCATTCTAAGTTTGTTAAAGACTCGAAAGAGTAAGTAATGGCCAAAATTTCAGCGCTACCTTTAGCTAAATTACAACCGCGCAGAAGTGCAAAGTGGCGAGAATATGGAACTGAAGTTCTACCGCTATTTGTTGCAGAGATGGACTTTGAGATTGCACAACCAATTCGCGATGTGCTCGGTGAGATGGTTAAAGGATCAGACACTGGATATTTAGGACCGATACCTGAGCTTGCAATAAACCTTGCAAAATTTGCAAAGGCGCGTTGGGGCTGGGAGATCGATCCCGAACAAGTATTTGTCGCAACCGATGTTGGGGTAGGCATGGTTGAGATTGCACGAACCGTGGTCAACCCTGGTGATTCGATAATGATTAATTCACCGGTTTATCACAATATGAATAATTGGATTTCGGAATTGAAATGCAAATCTTATGATGCACCGCTAGTTAAGAACGGCTTGCACTACACCCTTGATTTAGACGCAGTAGAGCGTGGCTATGCAGCTGGCGTTAAGGCGCACTTCTTATGCAGCCCGCACAATCCAGTCGGAACCGTCTTTACTAGAGAAGAACTTTCAACACTCGCTAATTTAGCGAAAAAATATGGCGTTACCGTTTTTAGCGATGAAATTCATGCACCTCTAACTTATGATGCAAAACAATTTGTGCCATTTCTTGCAGTAAGTGAGAGCGCGCGTGAAGTTGGTATCTGTGTCACCGCAGCAAGCAAAACTTGGAACTTAGCTGGACTTAAATGCGCCACAATTATTACGGCGCATCCAAAACAACTTGAACGGGCAAAATCCATGCCGATGGCAGTTCATTATCGGGCCTCGCTCTTTGGCGCTGTTGCATCAGCAACTGCATATGAATGTAACGAGTGGCTAGATAGCGCTCTAGAAACCATGGAGAGCAATCGCCGATTTATAAAGAAATTGCTAGATGAGAAATTACCAACAGTTGGTTACCGCATTCCTGATTCCTCATATCTGGCATGGCTAGATCTCACTTCACTAAACCTTGGTGAAAATCCAGCAGAGTTTTTGCTTGAAAATGGAAAGGTCGCCTTTAATCCTGGAATTTCATTTGGACCAGAATCAGGACAGTTTGTTCGTTTAAATTTTGCAACAAGTGAAGAAATTATTGAAGAAGCAATAAAGCGGATAGTTTCTTGTGCCAAATAACTTTGATGTAGTAATTGTTGGTGGCGGCCACAATGCTTTGATTGCTTCGTGCTATTTGGCGAAGGCTGGTTTAAGTGTTGCAATCTTGGAGAAGAATGGCTCACTTGGTGGCGCAACGGTAAGTCAGAAAGTATTTCCAGAGTATGAAGCTCGGCTTTCTAGGTATTCATATTTAGTATCACTTCTGCCCGATAAAATTGTTGCAGACTTAGGTTTAAAATTTGAAACAATAGATCGTTCAGTATCATCATTTACCCCGGAAAATATTGGTAATCAAGATCTAGGGCTACTGATCACAAAAGGTTTAGTGGGCCAGACCAAGAGCGATTTTAATGAAATCACCAGCGGAGATAGTGAGTTTGCAGCATGGCGAGAGTTTTATGCCGATGTGCAAAAACTTGCTGATGTAATTGCGCCAACGATGTTGGGAAAATTGCCTACTCGCTCAGA
>CAIMUD010000035.1 GCA_903844585.1 uncultured Actinomycetes bacterium
TCGCCTGCTCGTTGTATTCAAATATGTGTAGCGGAGGCGTGCCAAGCAGTTGGTTCGCGCGCACTTGTTGCAGCTGTTGAGAAAAAACTTGGCAAGAAAATCGATGAAACGTATACCGATGTGGAGATTAAATCAGCGTACTGTTTTGGAAATTGCGCACTTGGGCCAGCAGCAATGGTCGATGGCGATTTAGTTGGTCGAGCAAGCGTTGAGAAGGTCACAACATGAGCACCATTGTCTATGTTCCAAATGACAGCGCCGCTGTATCAATTGGTGCCGACCAAGTTGCAGCCCTTATTGCTCAAGAAGCAGTTAAGCGTTCATTAGATGTCACCATAATTCGAAATGGAACTCGTGGCGCACTCTGGCTAGAAACTCTTGTAGAAGTTGTAACTGCTCAGGGGCGTATTGCATATGGACCCGTGCAACCCGACGATGTTGCATCTCTCTTTGATTCAGATTTCTTACATGGTGGTGCGCACCCGCTGGCACTTGGTGTAACTGATGAAATTCAATGGTTTTCTAAACAAGATCGCGTTACATATAAACGAGTTGGAATTATCGATCCGCTATCGCTGAGTGATTATGAATCTCATGGCGGCCTAGTTGGTTTGCGTAAAGCAATAACTCAAAGCGGAAGTGAAATAGTTGCAGAAGTTACTACATCAGGGTTGCGCGGACGCGGGGGAGCAGGATTTCCAGCTGGTATTAAGTGGAAGACAGTTCTAGATACGCACGCGGATCAAAAATATATTTGTTGCAATGCAGATGAAGGCGATAGTGGAACATTTGCAGACCGTATTTTAATTGAAGCAGATCCCTTTACATTAATTGAGGGAATGGCCATTGCAGCAGTTGCAGTGGGTGCTACCGAAGGATTTGTATATCTGCGTTCTGAATACCCAACAGCAATTAAGCGCTTACGTGATGCAATTGATATCGCACAAGCAGCAGGTGTCCTAGGCAAATCAGTTCTGAAAAGTGCACATGCATTTAACCTAGAAGTTCGAGTCGGCGCCGGTTCTTATGTTTGTGGTGAAGAAACAGCGATGCTTGAAAGCCTTGAAGGAAAGCGCGGAGTCATTCGTTCTAAGCCGCCACTACCCGCAATTGCAGGCCTATTTGGTAAACCTACAATTATTAATAATGTTTTAACTCTTGCAAGTGTTCCAGAGATCATGGCATCAGGGGCTGCGGCATATGCAGCGCGTGGAACAGGTCGCTCACTTGGCACGCAAGTTTTCCAATTAGCCGGAAACATTGCGCGCGGTGGAATTATTGAAACAGCATTCGGAATTACATTAGAAACGTTGGTAAACACATTTGGCACCGGAACACTCAGTGGAAAACCGCTTCGTGCAATTCAAATCGGTGGCCCGCTCGGTGCATATTTCAATGCATCACACCTGGGTGTTTCAATGGATTATGAATCACTTGCTGCAGCTGGCGGAATGCTTGGTCACGGCGGAGTTGTTCTCTTTGATGATTCCGTTGACTTAGCGCAGCAAGCAAAGTTTGCAATGGAGTTCTGCGCTCTTGAATCCTGTGGCAAATGCACACCGTGTCGTTTAGGCTCAACACGAGGCGCTGAAACCATTGAAAAAATTATTTCTGGCGTAGATGTTCCCGCTAACAAGTTATTGCTCTTAGACTTATGTGAAGTAATGACAGATGGATCTCTCTGCGCGATGGGCGGACTCACTCCTCTTCCTGTAAAGAGTGCCATGAATAATTTCCCAGAAGATTTCACGGGAGGTGCTAAGAAATGACGATGCTCATCGAGCCCGACTTTGGTACTCCTGCAAGTAAGAAAAGTGAAAACGTTACAGTTGAAATTGATGGAAAATCTCTCACTGTCCCTGCAGAAACTTCAATTATGCGAGCCGCAGCAATGCTCGGAAATGACATTCCAAAACTCTGCTCAACTGATCGTCTTAAAGCATTTGGTTCATGTCGCCTCTGTGTTGTAGAAATCGACGGACGTAACGGGACTCCATCATCGTGTACAACACCGGTTGCAGATGGAATGAAGGTTTCAACCCAGACAGATCGCGTGCAGAAAATTCGCCGCGGTGTCATGGAGCTATACATGTCAGATCATCCTGCAAATTGCGAAACTGGCGATGAGTGCAAGATGCATGCAATGGCTAAAGAAGTTGGACTAACAGAGGTTCGATACGAAGGTAAAACTCACTTAGGACTTGTAAAAGATGAGACCAATCCATACTTCACATTTGATTCCACCGAGTGCATTGTCTGTAACCGTTGTGTTCGTGCGTGCGATGAAGTTCAGGGCACTTTTGCACTGACTATTGAGAACCGTGGATTTGAAGCACGCGTATCTTCATCAGGTACATCTTTTATTGACAGTGAATGCGTCTCTTGCGGCGCGTGTGTTCAGGCATGCCCAACAGGTGCCCTGACAGAAAAAACATTGCTCACTATCGGAGCACCAACTCGATCTGTCATTACAACGTGTGCCTATTGCGGCGTTGGTTGTTCCTTTAAAGCAGAGATGCGTGGTGACGAAGTTGTGCGCATGGTTCCACTTAAAGATGGTGGTGCTAACGCTGGACACTCCTGCGTTAAAGGTCGTTTTGCGTGGGGCTATGCCACTCATGATGATCGCATTACAAAACCTTTGATTCGCGAAAAGATAACAGATGAGTGGCGCGAAGTTTCTTATGAAGAAGCGATTGCCTTTGCAGCAGCAGGACTAAAGAAGATTCAAGCCGAAAGTGGTGTTGATTCCATCGGTGGCATCACATCATCTCGCTGTACGAATGAAGAAGTTTTCGTCGTTCAAAAGATGGTGCGCGCAGCATTTGGCAATAACAACGTAGACACATGCGCACGCGTATGTCACTCACCAACTGGCTATGGACTCAATCAAACCTTTGGAACATCGGCTGGCACGCAAGACTTCGAATCCGTTGAATTCTCAGATGTCATTATGGTTATTGGCGCAAACCCAGCAGTTGCCCACCCTGTTTTTAACTCTCGCATGAAGCAGGCGATTCGTCGCGGTGCCAAGTTAATCGTTGTTGATCCGCGCGTAACAGAGACAGTTAAATCCGCTCATACCCAAACTGACTTTCACTTGCAATTATTGCCAGGCACAAACGTTGCAGTCATCAACGCATTGGCTCATGTAGTTGCCACAGAGGGATTGATTAATCGCGATTTCGTTAATGCGCGTTGTGATCTAGAAGCTTTTGCTACGTGGGAAAAGTTTATTTGCCTAGAAGAAAACAGCCCAGAATTCTTAGAAGCAGCATCTGGAGTACCCGCTGCGCAGATTCGCGAAGCAGCACGTTTGTTTGCATCCGTTCCTAATGGCTCAATTTATTATGGACTAGGTGTGACAGAGCACAGCCAAGGTTCAACAATGGTTATGGGAATTGCAAACCTTGCCATGGCAACGGCAAACATTGGCCGCAAAGGCGTAGGAGTTAATCCACTGCGCGGACAGAACAATGTGCAGGGTTCTTGTGACATGGGATCA
>CAIMUD010000036.1 GCA_903844585.1 uncultured Actinomycetes bacterium
AACGTCCATCTTTCATTCATCGCAGATTATGTAAATGATCCTGCTGGCGCATTTACTTGGCGCTTTGAAAATAAATATGCGGGCTCTGGAGTATTCGGAGACCTTCTCTCCCATGGTTTTGATCTTGCGCAATTCGTTGTTGGAGATATCACTGAAGTAATAGCTCAATCTGAAATATTTATAAAAGAGCGTCGAGAGGCTGCTCCCGGAGCATCGCACTTTTCTAAGAGTGATGATGGCGCTCTTCGAAAAGTCGAAAATGAAGATTACGCATCGGGCCTACTTAAGTTTGCTAATGGCGCGCGTGGAACATTTGAAAGTTCGCGTATCGCAGTTGGTCCAAGTGTTGAATATTCGATTGAGGTACGCGGATCAAATGGAACTATTCGCTGGAACTTCGAACGTCTAAACGAGTTAGAGGTTGCTCTTCGAGATGGCGATACATATGGATTTACTCGCCGCCTTGCAGGACCTGGCGATGGCGAATATGCAGCTTTCCAACCAGGACGTGGAATACCAATGGGCTTTGACGATCTTAAAACTATTGAGGCGATGTTATTTATCAAATCAGTTCTGACCCGCGAGCAAATTGCGCCATCAGTAGCAGATTGTTATTCAACATCTGAAATTACTGCAGCAGCTAAGAGATCGATAGAAAGTGGTTCTTGGCAGGAAGTAGTCACCGTTTCCTCACATCGTTCTCACTAACTCTTATATGTAACACGCGCTCAATTAAGCTGCGTTACTTTGGCGTATGCGAAATGAAATAGGGTCACCCACAGTTCTTGTTGCCGGATCCGAACCATTTGAACTTGCCACCCTTGCCGCTTCGCTTCGTTTGAACAGTATCAATGTGGTTGCCGAAGCATCGAGCGCGTCAACGGCTGAAAATCTCTATCGATGCCTAACCCCAGATGTTGCAGTCATTGATCTTCAATTTGCTGGCCACGATGTTTTAGCGCTCACAAATAATTTTAGAAATATGAACCCACTCCTTGGAATCGTATTAATGACAGCCTCTCCAGATCTGCGATTGCTCGGCGTAACAGATGATCTAATCCCCCAAGGCGCACAGATTGTTCATAAGAAATCTGCCGCTGATTTGGCAGTTATGAAACGCGCCATCGAACATTCACTTACAGCCGTTGGTGGTGCGGAGAAGAAATCTTGGATTAATACTCATGGTTCACATCATGAAAATTCCTTTAAATCAATCCTCGATGAATTTACAGATATACAAATGGCGACCTTGCGACTCGTCGCACGAGGACTAACAAACTCAGAAATCGCTAAGGTTCGATTCGTCAGCGAGAAGTCCGTAGAACAAATTGTGTCGCGTATCGCACAGCATTTTCAATTAGAGACCGATAAAACTCGCAACCAAAGAGTCGTAATCGCTGGTGAGTATTTCAAATGGATTGGTGCCGCAGCCCTTTAATTTGAGAGTTATCGCAGGGCTAGAAGGTAAAGTGAGGATGTGAAAACCGAACTCTCTCTCGATGTAATCCGCGATAAGTGGAATGACATCTTGGACACACTCGAGCGCCGCGACAGAGTTATTTGGATGGCTTTCTTTGATGCGCGCCTTGCAGAGTTAAATGGCCACACTTTGGTTTTGGATTTCTCAGATAGCCGCAAATTTGGAACGGTGCATGAATTTTCTGAGGCGCGCGCACGCCATACCCAGTTTTTGAAAGAGACCATCAAAGAACACCTCGGCGTGGAACTAGAAATAGAAGAAATCTAATGAAAAAAATTGCTTCACTCCTCGCAATATCAGTAGCGCTCTTAACTTTTACATCCACGGCCCATAGCGCCGCCGCTTCGACT
>CAIMUD010000037.1 GCA_903844585.1 uncultured Actinomycetes bacterium
CATCGAAGAGCACAACTGAGAATGGACGACGACGTACCTTCTCTGTGAGCTGTCCGCCTTCGTCGTATCCAACATATCCTGGAGGTGCACCGAATAAACGTGATGCCGTATGACGCTCTGAATATTCAGACATATCAAGTTGAATTAACGCGCTCTCATCACCAAATAAGAATGATGCGAGCGTGCGAGAAAGTTCAGTCTTGCCAACACCAGATGGCCCAGCAAAGATAAATGAACCGCCGGGGCGCTTTGGATCTTTAAGTCCCGCGCGTGTACGACGGATAGCTTGTGACAACGCCTTGATAGCTTGGTCTTGACCAATAACCCGACGGTGCAACTCATCTTCCATGCGAAGAAGTCGTGCAGTTTCTTCTTCAGTTAACTTAAATACAGGAATACCAGTTGATGCAGAAAGAACTTGCGCGATGAGTTCTTCATCAACTTCTGTGACCTTATCTAAATCTGTTGCTTTCCAATTCTTTTCAGCCTCAGCCTTATCAGCCATGAGGTGCTTCTCTTTGTCGCGAAGTGATGCTGCTCCTTCAAAATCTTGACCATCGATCGCAGATTCTTTTGCTTTGCGTGCTTCTGCGATCTTGTCATCGAATGCGCGGAGTTCTGCAGGAGCAGTCATGCGCTTAATGCGAAGACGTGATCCTGCTTCATCGATGAGGTCGATTGCCTTATCTGGTAAGAATCGATCAGAGACGTAGCGATCGGCCATATTTGCAGCAGCTGCAAGCGCGCCATCGGTAATTGAAACTCTGTGGTGAGTTTCGTAACGATCGCGAAGACCCTTCAAGATTTCAATAGTGTGTGCAACTGATGGCTCTTTCACCTGGATAGGTTGGAAGCGACGCTCGAGAGCTGCATCTTTTTCGATGTGCTTTCGATATTCCTCAAGAGTTGTTGCTCCAATTGTCTGGAGTTCACCGCGTGCAAGCATCGGCTTCAAGATGCTTGCTGCATCGATTGCGCCTTCTGCTGCTCCTGCTCCAACAAGCGTGTGAATCTCATCGATGAAGAGAATAATGTCACCGCGAGTTTTGATTTCCTTAAGTACTTTCTTGAGGCGCTCTTCAAAGTCTCCGCGGTAGCGGCTACCTGCAACTAGTGCGCCAAGATCAAGTGAGTAAAGTTGCTTATCCTTCAAAGTTTCTGGAACATCATTCTTGAAGATTGCTTGCGCAAGACCTTCAACAACTGCAGTCTTTCCAACACCTGGTTCGCCAATTAGTACTGGGTTATTTTTTGTACGACGTGAAAGAACCTGCATAACGCGTTCAATTTCAGTTTCGCGTCCGATTACTGGGTCGAGCTTTCCTTCACGCGCAGCTTGTGTGAGGTTACGACCGAATTGATCAAGAACAAGTGAAGTTGATGGAGTGCCTTCAGCTGGTCCGCCGGATGCAACAGCTTCTTTTCCTTGATAGCCCGAGAGAAGTTGAATTACCTGCTGGCGAACACGGTTGAGATCGGCGCCAAGTTTTACAAGAACTTGCGCAGCAACGCCCTCACCTTCGCGAATAAGTCCGAGAAGAATATGTTCTGTTCCGATGTAGTTGTGTCCAAGTTGTAGAGCTTCACGAAGTGAGAGTTCTAGAACTTTCTTTGCACGAGGTGTAAATGGAATATGGCCACTCGGTGCTTGTTGACCTTGTCCAATAATTTCTTCAACTTGTGCGCGAACGCCTTCAAGTGAAATGCCAAGAGATTCGAGTCCCTTTGCAGCTACGCCTTCACCTTCGTGAATGAGGCCAAGGAGAATGTGCTCAGTTCCGATGTAGTTGTGATTAAGCATGCGTGCTTCTTCTTGAGCCAAGACAACTACGCGTCTGGCTCGATCGGTAAAGCGCTCAAACATCGGGAATCTCCTTTAGTAGCAGGTGCCCAGCCTATAACTGAAGGCAGGTACCTCGCGAGGCGTACTTATAGAACACAAAATATGGGGTGCTTATTCCCGACCGGAACTAGAAATAGGAGCTAAAGGCTTAGGAGCATGCGGGTATTGCCGAGGGTATTTGGCTTCACAGCTTCAAGGTCCAAGAACTCGGCCACACCAGTGTCGTAAGAGCGTAGAAGCTCTTTATACACATCGGGTTCAACTGGAGTGCCTTCAATTTCAACAAAGCCATGTCGGCCAAAGAATTCAGTTTGGAAAGTTAAACAAAAAATTCTGCCCACTCCAACTTCGCGGGCACGTTTGATTATTGCTTCCAAAATTTGGTGACCGATGCCTTGCTTCTGTAACTCTTTCTTAACTGCAACGGTACGAACTTCTGCGAGGTCTTCCCAAAGAATATGAAGTGCGCCGCAACCAACTAATACTCCATTTTCTTCTGCGACAACAAATTCTTGAACACTTTCATAGAGCGTGACAGTCTCTTTTGAGAGCATTCGGCCAGGTGCTGCATACGAATCAACGAGCTGGCGAATCGCTTTTACATCTGCAGTTTTAGCTGGGCGAATAAGTATCATTCTTAATCAGTTTCTGGCTTCACGAGTGGAAATAAAATCGTTTCGCGAATACCCAGACCAGTTAGGGCCATCAGCAAACGGTCGACTCCCATTCCCATTCCACCCATTGGTGGCATTGCATACTCCATCGCGCGTAGGAAATCTTCATCCACTTGCATTGCTTCTAGATCGCCTTCCGCGCCGAGCGTTGCTTGTTCAACTAAACGATCACGTTGAATTACTGGATCAATTAATTCGGAGTACCCGGTAGCAAGCTCGAAACCATCAATATAGAGGTCCCACTTTTCTGCTACTCCAGGAATTTCGCGATGTGCACGCACAAGTGGAGATGTATCTACAGGGAAACCCATAACGAACGTTGGCTCAATGAGTTGATCCTTAGCAACGTGCTCGAATATTTCTTCTGCGAGTTTGCCTGTAATCCACTTGGGATCAACCTTCATCCCGAGTTTTGTAGCAATTTTCTTCAAATCTTCAATTGGAGTAAGCGCGGTTACGGTTTCATCTACACCTTTTGAAATTGCTTCGTAAAGAGAAATTTCTTTCCAGTTGCCACCGAGATCTACTTTGCGTCCATCGTGGTGAGTCACAACGTGCGAGCCAGATACTGCCATCGCAGCGTTTTGCACTAGCTTTCGCGTTAAATCTGCGATCGAACGCCAATCACCATAAGCCTGATAACTCTCAATCATTGCAAACTCTGGAGAGTGCGAAGAGTCAGCGCCTTCATTTCGAAAATTGCGGTTAATTTCAAAAACTCTTTCAATTCCGCCCACCACGCAACGCTTTAAGAAAAGCTCCGGTGCGATGCGTAAATAGAGATCCATGTCGTATGCATTGCTAAAGGATTTAAATGGGCGAGCCGCTGCTCCACCATGCATCACTTGCAACATTGGAGTTTCGACCTCGATGAAATCTTCGCCATGGAATGTTTCACGGAGTGAACGCATTACAGCTGGGCGAAGTCGAGCGTTTTCACGCGCTTCTGGTCGCACAATGAGATCGACATAACGCATGCGAACACGAGTCTCTTCTGACATTGGTTTGTGATCATTCGGCAGAGGCCGAAGTGATTTAGCCGCCATCGACCATGCGCTGGCAAGAATTGATAACTCACCGCGCTTTGAGGTGATTATCTCCCCGGTGACGCTGACGATGTCACCAAGATCAACATCACTCTTCCAAGTATCAAGAATCTCTTGGCCAACTTTATCGAGTGAAAGCATTGCTTGTAACTCTGTTCCATCGCCCTCGCGAAGAGTTGCAAAACAAAGTTTTCCTGTGTCTCGCTTAAAAATTATTCGACCGGTAAGGCTTTCAATGTCTCCAGTTGCAACATCAATTGCTAACTCTGAATATTTTGCACGAACTTCTTTAAGTGACTTTGTTCGAGCTACTGAAACTGGATAAGGCTCAACACCGCGTTCGATGAGTCCAGCGCGCTTCTCGCGACGAATCCGAAGTTGTTCCGGAAGATCGTCCTCGATTGGAGCGTTGTTTTCATTACTCATAGAGCGTGAGTCTACCTATTAGATATTTCTCTCGTGGATAAGGCGCAGGCCAATCAGGGTCAGATCTGGCTCGTGTTCATCAATTGTTTCGGCAACTCCAATAATTAAAGGGGCAAGACCGCCAGTTGCAATAACTGTTGGGGTCTGGTCATAACTCAGCGCAAGTTCTGCAGTAATTCGATCAACAAGGCCATCTACTTGGCCAGCGAATCCAAAAATAGTTCCGGATTGAAGAGCTTCAACAGTATTTTTCCCGATAACGTTTTTTGGGCGAATCAATTCCACTTTACGAAGTTGTGCTGCTCTAGCAGCTAATGCATCTACTGAAATTTCAATTCCTGGAGCAAGTGCACCGCCTAGAAATTCACCTTTTGGTGAAACAACATCGAGATTAGTCGATGTACCGAAATCTACAACAATTGCAGGTCCGCCATAAAGAACGTGCGCAGCAAGAGTATTTACAATTCGATCAGCGCCAATTTCTTTAGGATTATCGACTAGAAGTTGTACGCCAGTTTTTGTGCCGGGCTCAACAATTGTTGTACGAATTTCGGCAAAATAAGTTGCAATCATTGTTCGCAATTCACGAAGGGTTGCCGGAACAGTTGAGCAGATTGAAAGACCCGTTATTTCATAATCAGCAACAAGGGCCTTATATTGCAGCCAGAGTTCATCGGCTGTTGTGCGCGGATCGGTTTTGACGCGCCAAGATCTGACTAACTCTTCCTTATTGAAGACTCCCAGAACTGTGTTGGTATTTCCTACATCAACTGTTAGCAACATGGCTACTCCGCTCTCAAATCTAACCCGATATCAAAAACTGGCGCTGAATGTGTAAGAGCGCCAATGGCAAGAAAGTCCACTCCGGTTTCGGCATACGCTCTGGCGTTCTCCAAGTTGATCCCACCCGATGCTTCAAGGGCAACCTTTCCTGCAACTATTGCAACTGCTTCTTTGCATTGCTCTGGAGTCATATTGTCTAGTAGAACCAAATCTGGTTTTTCAGTAAGTACATCCTTGAGTTGCTCCAACGTATCTACTTCAATTTCGATTTGCGCACTTGGATATTTTGCACGAACTTTATTAAATGCCTCTTTAACTCCACCCGCCGCTGCAATGTGATTATCTTTTATGAGCGCCGCATCGCTAAGGGACATCCTGTGATTGGTTCCGCCACCAATTCTTACAGCGTACTTTTCAAGTTTGCGATATCCAGGAGTTGTTTTTCTTGTATCTCTGACTCTGCATTTTGTACCGGCAATCTCCTTCACCCAAATAGATGTAAGGGTGGCTATGCCGCTCAAATGGCTATAAAAATTTAAGGCGGTGCGCTCAGCAAGCAAAATCGCGCGCGTATCACCACGGACACTCATAAGCGTTGTTCCAGCTTTGACTTGCGTTCCATCTTCAACTAAAACTTTTATATCGGTTAGTCCAACTTCTTCGAGCACAGTTTTAGCCATTAAAACTCCAGCAACGACGCCAGCTTTTCGGGCGACAAAATCTGCCACAACTTTTTCAGATCCGCTGACTGTTGCCATTGAAGTGATGTCTTCTCCCCCGGCTAGATCTTCCTCGAGCGCCTTTTTAATTAACTCTCTATTAATTGGAACGTAACTCATTTTGTCTTTACCTCCTGATAGCCAGTTCGCCAATTTCCTTGTGGATCTAGTTGTTGCAATATTCTCTTTCGCCATTCGTTACTAGTCAGAGGAAAATCTTCTCTCCAGTGTGAGCCTCGAGTTTCTTGGCGAATGAGGGCTGCTTTAAGAATTGCTTGCACCAATTGGAAAAGATTCGTCGTCTCCCATGCTTCAACACATGGCGCCGAACTCTTCTTATCTTCTATACGCGTTAGATCTGAACTAGTGCGAATTAACGAATCTGAAGATCTAAGAACTCCCGCGCCACGGCTCATTGAATTTTGAATCTCTTGTCTTGCAGATGGATCAATGAGTAGGGCTCGCGAGCTATTTTCTACAGGTTCGCCTTGCTCGGGAAGATTGGCCGCAATATCTGCTGCGATGCGCGAACTAAAAACTAAACCTTCTAGGAGCGAATTGCTAGCTAACCTATTTGCACCATGGACTCCAGAGCACGCAGTCTCTCCACATGCATACAGACCGGCAACGCTTGTTCTTCCATGTAAATCAACTCGGACTCCGCCTGATGCATAGTGCGATGCAGGTGAGACTGGAATTAACTCCTTAATTGGATTAATTCCGTTAGAAATACATGATGCATAAATAGTTGGGAATCGACTTTCAAATCCTTGGATATGCCTAACATCTAGCCAAACATGTTGCTTTCTGCTTTCTTGCATCTTTCTCATGATTGCAATTGCGACAACATCTCGTGGCGCTAGCTCTGCAAGCGGATGCTGATCAACCATAAATCTCTTGCCGTCGTCATCTAGTAGGTACGCACCTTCACCACGGACAGCTTCACTAATGAGAGGTTGCTGTCCAGAGCGTTCTTCTCCGAGCCATAACACTGTTGGGTGAAACTGAATGAATTCAACGTCAGCAACTTTCGCACCGGCGCGGAGCGCAAGTGCAACGCCATCACCAGTTGAAACAGCTGGGTTAGTGGTCTGAGCAAAAACTTGTCCGAGCCCTCCGGTGGCAAGCACAACTGCCTTCGCCATCGCCTGGCCAACTCCATCACGACTTCCCTCGCCAATAACGTGCAGAGTCACACCGCACACTGCACCGCTCTTATCTTTGAGTGCATCAAGTACGAGGGCGTGTTCGACAAGTTCTATTTCAGGATCAGATTGAATTGCTGCGATAAGCGCGCGTTCTACTTCAGCACCTGTTGCATCCCCGCCTGCATGCAAAATTCTATTTCGCAAGTGACCACCTTCACGAGACAGCGCAATCTCGCCGCTCTCTTCTCGATCGAAAATAGCACCGCGTTCAATAAGTTTGCGAACAGCTTCTGGTCCTTCTGTAACTAAAACTCTCACTGCTTCTACATCACATAAATCTGCGCCAGCAACAAGTGTGTCTTTTAAATGTTGTTCAGGTGTATCTCCTTCACCAAGTGCTGCAGCAATTCCACCTTGTGCCCACTTTGTAGAACCTTCATCAACTTTTGATTTAGTTACAAGTAAAACCGATAAACCAAATGTGCGTGCTTGCAGCGCTGTTGTTAGACCTGCAATTCCAGACCCAACCACAATGACATCTGCTTGTGCGCTCCAGCCTGGAGCAGCGGCAAGTAACTTCATTATTCGCCACCGATGTTCATCTGCATATTGTCGAGCAAACGAACCCCATTAAGCCACCCGGCAACAATCCCACGCTTCTTTTGCGTCGTTGGGCTGGCCTTGGTGAAATCTTTCTCATCAATTATTTCCGCATAATCAACTATGAAGCCTTCTTCAGTAGCTAGGACTTCATATAAAACTTTCCGAGCGCTTTCAAGCGAATTAGTCTTACTCGCAGTCATGAGGGCACGTGAAATCACCGATGCTTTTACTCGTGAGCTTTCGTCGAGTCGCACATTGCGAGATGACATAGCAAGTCCGTCAGGTTCGCGCGCAATGGGCGCCGCAATTATTTCAATCTCGCCCGCAATGGTTTTTACCAAGGTGAGCTGCTGAAAATCTTTTTCACCGAATACTGCTTGCTGAGGTTTTACTAAATCAAAAAGCCTTTTCACAACAGTTAAGACTCCATCGAAATGTCCTTGGCGCGAAGCGCCTTCGTAAATACTTCCGAGATCGCCTGCAGAGATAACCTGTGGCGCAGCAGGATAAATTTCATTTTGGTTTGGAAGCCAAAGGTGAGTTACTCCAGATGCAGCGGCGAGTTCAATATCTCGATCTGGTGTGCGGGGATATTTTGCTAAATCTTCGGCGTTTTCAAACTGCAATGGATTTACAAAGATACTTGCAACAACGATTTCGTTGAACTCTTTAGCAACCTTAAAAAGCGAAGCATGGCCTGCATGAAGAGCGCCCATGGTTGGTACAAATGCGCAGCCAGAAACCAACTCCGTTGAGTTTGTAACTATCTTCATATCTGGCTCCAGTCCTTTCAGGTACCGGGCGATGATGAGAAAAGTTTAGAGGTTTAAGGCAATTGCTCCAAAAGATCACTAATTCGACCATGGGTAAGCAGGATTGCATCGGGTTCAATCTGAGCCCATGGCTCTAAGACAAAACGGCGCTCATGGGCGCGAGGGTGCGGAAGCTTTAGCTCTTCTGCGCTACTAAGTAGCCCACCATATTGAATTAAATCTAAATCAATTGTGCGGGGTCCCCAGTGTTCGATTCGCTCTCTTCCTAAACTTTTTTCAACTCCATGAAGCAATGAAAGTAGATCCATTGCGGGAAGTTCGGATTCAAGTATGCACACTGCATTTAAGTAATCTGGTTGCTGAGGCCCGCCGACAGGTTTTGTTTTAAAATAGGTTGAAACAGCAATGACTTCAGTAGATTCTTTAAGAAGTGCAATCGCGATATCTAATTGCTCCTGAGGGCTACCAATATTTGCACCAAGTGAAACAACAGCTTTCATCGTGTAATGGTTACCGAAATATCTTTTACTTCAGCATCTACTGGCGCATGGGGTTTATGCAGAGTAATAACAACTTTTGAAACGACTGGGAAAACTGCCTTGATTTTATCTGCGATTCGACCGGCAAGTCGCTCAATTAAATTGACAGCTTCGCCTTGAATTTCATCGACAACTAAGTCTATAACTTTTGAGTAATCGATAGTGGATTCAAGATCATCACTTTGGCTGGCTTTACTTAAATCGAGATTAAGTTCAACATCAGCAATGAACGTCTGACCGTGGACTCTCTCTTCTTTAAACACTCCGTGATAGCCGAAAGCTTTTATGCCGGTTAAATTTATTTGATCAGACATGGTTATCCAAAACTTGGCCATTAATGACTTCTCTATGCGGCTTCACGCTATGAACTCTAACGCCCCAAATATCTTTACCAAGAAGGGATCTAGTGAGGTCGATTGTCGCCGCTTCACGCTGATCTGGATCGTCACCACCCAAAAACCTCTTACGTGAAGCGCCAATAAGTATTGGATAGCCCAACGCCTGCAGTTCGTGCAAACGATTTAGAATCTCCCAGTTATGGCTTGTATCTTTAGAAAAACCCAGCCCTGGATCGATAATGATGTTTTCTTTTTTTATTCCTGCGGCAATCGCCTTCTCAATTTGTTCGGTCAATTCTTTGACGACATCTAGAACTACATCTTGATATACGGCTAATGAGTTCATATCTTTCGAATGCCCCCGCCAATGCATAAGTACATACTTGCAACCAAGTGCTGCCACAGTTGCAAACATTTCGGGATCAGCTTTTCCACCACTCACATCGTTAACAATCAAAGCTCCAGCGCTGACTGCCTTTTTGGCTGTAGCAGCTGACATAGTGTCGATACTTATATCTGCGCCTCTACCAGAAAGTGCTTCCACAACAGGCATAGTTCTGCGATGTTCTTCTTCTAAAGAAATTCGTTGCGCCCCGGGACGGGTTGATTCACCACCTATATCAATAATGCTTACACCTTCAGCAATCATTTCAAGTCCTCGCGCGATGGCACTTTCTGGAGATAAATATTTACCGCCATCAGCGAAAGAATCTGGAGTGACGTTTAATATTCCCATTACCAACATGGTGCTACCTGTTTGTAATTAAGCTAATCGCCTCGGCACGCGTTGCTGGATCACGAAGTACGCCACGAACAGCGCTGGTGGTAGTTCGTGCTTGAGATTTTTTTACGCCGCGCATCGACATGCAGAGATGTTCACAATCGATAATCACAATCACTCCCATGGGATTCAAAATCTCAACCATTGCGTCTGCGATTTGAGTAGTTAGTCGTTCCTGAACTTGAGGACGCTTTGCAAAAAGATCTACAAGTCTTGCGACTTTTGAGAGGCCAGTTATTTTCCCACTTGGAATATATCCAACATGTGCAACTCCATGAAATGGAGTCAGGTGATGCTCACATTGAGAGAAAACTTCGATATCTCTAATAATTACTAACTCTTCATGTCCGATATCAAAAGTTGTTGAAAGAACATCTTTTGGTGACTCATACAAACCTGCAAAATTTTCCTTAAAGGCACGTGCCACTCGAGCTGGCGTATCTTTGAGCCCATCTCTATTTGGATCTTCACCAAGTGCAAGTAAAAGCTCTTTGACTGCAGCTTCTGCGCGAGCCTGATCGTATGGGTGCTGCGCGCGCCCATCTTCAGGTCCCATCGAAACAGAATTTACATCAGTCACTTGCGCTCTTTTTAATCCGGCGAGGCTTCTTCTCTACTTCCTTCTCTTCAACAATTCTCTTTGGAATTGCTACTGGAGGCTGTGAAGATGGAATGCGCTGTGACGATCCAGTCCAAGCAGGACGCTTTGAAACAGATTTAACTTTTTTGAAAATAACTTGGATTTCTTCCTTGTTAAGCGTTTCAAGTTCAAGAAGTCGCACAACCATTTCATCGAGAATTGAGCGGTTTGCAACGAGAATTTCATAGGACTCTTGGTGCGCATTTTCTATGAGCTTACGAATTTCGTTATCGACAAGGCTTGCAACGCTTTCTGAGTAATCACGTTGATGACCAAAGTCTCGGCCCATAAATGGTTCAGAGCTATCTGCTCCAAGTTTGATCGCACCAATGGCTTCCGTCATTCCATATTGTGTAACCATTGCGCGGGCTAACGCCGTTGCCTTTTCTATGTCATTGGATGCACCAGTAGATGGGTCGTGGAAGATTAATTCTTCAGCAGCACGACCACCAAGTGAATATGCCAATTGATCTAAGAGTTGATTACGAGTTGTTGAATACTTGTCTTCATCGGGAAGCACCATCGTGTAACCAAGAGCACGGCCACGAGGCATAATTGTGATCTTGTGTACTGGATCTGTATGTGGAAGTGCGTAAGCAACAAGTGCGTGACCGGCTTCGTGATAAGCAGTAACTCTGCGTTCAGCATCCGACATAATTCTTGATTTACGTTGTGGTCCGGCCATGACACGATCAATTGCTTCATCAATTTGAGAATTGCTGATTGCTTTCTTCTCTTCGCGCGCTGCCAGTAGCGCCGCTTCATTTAATACGTTGGCAAGGTCAGCACCAGTGAAACCAGGTGTGCGGCGCGCATATGACATCAAATCAACATCGCTAGAAACTGGTTTGTTCTTTGCATGAACTTTTAGAATTTCTGCTCGTCCCTTTAAGTCAGGGCGATCAACAGCTATCTGTCGATCAAAACGTCCTGGGCGAAGAAGTGCTGGATCCAAAACATCGGGACGGTTTGTTGCTGCAATCAAAACAACTTGACCGTTATTTTCAAATCCGTCCATTTCAACAAGTAGTTGGTTGAGAGTTTGTTCGCGCTCGTCGTGACCGCCACCCATACCAGCACCGCGCTGGCGACCAACTGCATCAATTTCATCTACGAAAACAATTGCTGGTGCATTTGCTTTTGCTTGTGCGAAAAGATCGCGCACTCGAGAAGCTCCGACACCCACAAACATTTCTACGAAATCAGAACCTGATATCGAATAGAAAGGTACCCCTGCTTCACCAGCGACTGCGCGCGCAAGAAGAGTCTTACCAGTTCCTGGAGGACCGTAAAGAAGTACACCCTTTGGAATTTTTGCTCCGAGTAGCGCGTACTTAGGTGGATTGGCAAGGAAGTCTTTAATTTCTTCAAGCTCTGCAATTGCTTCATCTGCTCCTGCAACGTCAACAAAAGTATTTTGCGGCACGTCATTGTTCTGAAGTTTCGCACGTGATTTTCCAAATGAAAATACTCGTCCTCCACCTTGTGCCTGCCCCATCATGAGGAAGAAGAGGAAACCGATAATTAAGAAAGGTGCAAATGAAAGCAAGAACGAAACTAAAAGGGATTGCGTTGGGACATCAACGCTCCAGCCCTTCGCCGGTGGATTTCCAGTAAGCGCATCAACAATTGTTGGTTCTTGGCGTGCAACGTAAGAAGCTTCAACTTTTGAAGAACCATTAATCTGATCGCCGGATTTTAAAATGATTCTAATCTTCTGAGCTTTATCAACAATGACGGCTGACTCAACCTTTGAAGCAGAAATTGCATCTAACACCTGAGAAGTTTTAACAACGTCATATCTACTTCCTGCACCTGAAATCTGACCAAAGATAGTGACTGTGAAAATTGCAACGATTATCCAGAATAGAGGACCTCGAAAAATCTTTGCAGCGCGAGTTTGAGGTGGTTTTTTTGCGCTCTTCTTTGAGGAAGAAGCCTTAGACGGCTTGGCTTTTTTCTTCAATTGATCGAGTTTGCTCATTGCTTTGACAGCCCGTTCCTAGGAGTACATGTGCTTTGCAAGCACACCAATAAATGAAAGGTTGCGATATTTCTCATCAAAGTCAAGACCATAACCGACCACAAAGTCGCTTGGGATCTCAAATCCTACGTACTTCACTGCAACATCAACTTTCGCAGCTTCGGGCTTCCGTAAAATTGCAAGGATCTCAACGCTTGCTGCGCCTCTGGTAAGTAAGTTCGCGCGGAGCCATGAAAGAGTTAAACCTGAATCAACAATGTCTTCAACAATTAAAATATTGCGGCCCGTAATGTCGCGGTCTAAATCTTTTAGAATACGAACAACACCGCTCGACTTTGTTCCGGATCCATAAGATGAAACAGCCATCCAATCCATTTCAACATGGCGTTGCATCGAGATCGGAAGAGCAACGTCTGAACTCCAGTCACTAATGCGCATCTCGTATGCC
>CAIMUD010000038.1 GCA_903844585.1 uncultured Actinomycetes bacterium
CCTGTGGCTGCCCCAGCAATTGTTTGTGCCTTAGTTGCTGAGTATGGGCCGCTTACAAGCTTTACCTTGATGCCAGCATTTTGCTTTTCAAATGTATCGATAATTGAGCGGAGAGCACCTGCTGGTAGTTCAGGCTCCCACCACTGTGAAAATGAGATAGTTACGGTAGAAGCAGCACGGGCTGGGGCTGAATAGCCGAAGACCATGGTTGCAGTTGCAATTAGGGCCATGATCACGATCTGTCGTGACTTCAGGATCCCAGTTCCTCTATTGTGCATTTTTCCTCCTATAAGTTAAAATGCAGGATATTACAGTTTTCTGCATTTATTTGCCGTTTTGGAAAGGTAACTGAGTGCGGAGCGGATGTCAAGGGTCATTGGGGGGAAATGGCTTGGGGCGGACCCCCTGGGGCGATGGCCCTAGATTCTTTATAGTGTGAGGCTGGCAAAGGTGACTAGTTAGAGGAGATTGCTAAGAAATGGAGAAGAAGATGACTGCAAAAGTGAAGCCAGAGGCTGGCAATCCAAGACTTGCAGTAACTCGCAAAATCCAAATCGGTCTTTTTGTTAATTCTGCAGGCGAAGCTACTGTCGCCGAACTTGCGAGCAAATTCGAAGTCTCCCTGGACACAATTCGTCGCGATCTGACTGATTTGGAGTCCGAAAAAGTCCTGATCAAAACTCATGGGGGTGCGGTCAGAAATAATTTCATTCCGGCAGATTCAAATATTGATTTGAGATTTAAAATCCAGGCTGCTGCAAAAGAGAAAATCGGAGCTTTGGCTGCTTCCTTAATTCCAAATGACTCGGTAATTATGATAAATGCCGGAACTACTACTCTTGAATTTGCGAAGAACTTAAAAAACCATCAAGGCTTAACAGTGGCAACAAATAACTTATTAGTTCCTAGGGATCTTTCACCAAAAAGTTATAGGGCTCTGCATATCTTTGGTGGCACTCTCTCATACAACTCAAATGCCACTATTGGAAGTATTGGATTTTACAATACTCAGGATGCGGAAGTTTTTGATATCCGTGCCGACTGGGGTGTCTTTTCTGTTGGAGCGGTCTCGACTGAAAAAGGTTTTAGTATTAGCAATCTGCAAGAAGCGACTATGTTGCGTGACATGATGCGTCATTGTTCACGCGTAATTGTTCTAGCTGACTCCTCAAAATTTCAACGCGATTTATTTGTTCAGGTCGCGGAATTACGGGAGGCTACATATTTAGTTTCAGATGCCCCACCGCCAAATACCCTGTTGAGTGCGCTTAAAAAGGCTTCTGTAAGAGTTATTACTCCTTAATTTTATTTCAGAAATTGCTACTGAATCTAAAATCTAGATCAAAAGCTCTGTTTTTTCCTGGTGCAATTAAAGGTGATGGACCTGCATGTGAATTGTCTCCAACTCTGCCTAGTAATCCGGTTGTCGATGGTTCTAACCCCTGAACATACATAGCCTCACATGCATTGCGCCATTGCATGAAATGTGGAAGTTGCTTACCGTCCCACTCTAGGGACATGGACATTTCACCCCTTTCCGCAACATTTGGATTAGTTAATTTTGCCCACTGCAAACCTGGTAACGCATTCCAATCCCAAACTCTTTCAACATCTCGCTCGGTAGGTGGTGGCATTATGCGCGGATCTTCCCCATTTGCTGATTCGATACACGAAAGCATTTCCGTACATGATGTTTCTAATGTGGTTCCCGGGGCCAAGAATGGCCACCCAAGATTAATGTGATAAAGGATTTGAATTGGTTCTTCGATATACCCGTCGTTTCTCACTACATCCGATAAGTGGAATGTAGGTTCACCAAAATTCATCGTGATTCTTCGTGTCATAACAAGATGCTCAGCAAAAGGAGCGGCCTGCCGAACGCTAGCTTGTATTTCTATTGTGCCGGCATTCCAGTCAACATTTACCATCTCAATGGTTGTTGGAGAAAGCGAAATAAACCCACCGGTGAATCTTCTCTCGGCTGTAATCGCTGGGTGAAGGTGTCGATTTGCATGCACAATCGGTCCACCAACATGATCAACACCAATTGTTGATAGGAATCCGCCTTGCCAGGATCTCAGCCAGCCCCACCCATCAGGTTCAATTGCTGATGGTGTAAATGAGTGCGCATGACGAAAGCCAGCAGGAGAAATCCATTGTGTAGGGATTCCTCGATATGTGACTCTTCCGATATCAAAACCTCTATCAACAAGAATTTCAAGCTCAATTTCACCATTTCTTACGCGTAAAACCCTTTGATCTAGCATGTCTCCGTCAAGGGAACGGAAAAGCTCAGCTCCAATCGCTTGTTGGGGATGGCTTGTAATTTTTCTAAAATCGTCACGGCTGCCTGAAAGACCAAAGAGTTTCATGCTGTCACCTTAATCAAGTATCACTTCAATGTGAAGGCGTTGATACTTATTTCCTATTCTGAATATTGAAGTTCTATATTCGATTAAGTTACGCTCACCATATGGAA
>CAIMUD010000039.1 GCA_903844585.1 uncultured Actinomycetes bacterium
CATTAAATCCATAAGACGACCAGCTTTTGCAAAGCCAACTCGTAACTTTCTTTGCAACATAGATGTAGATCCAAATTGTGTACCAACAACTAATTCCACGGCTTGAAGTAGCAAATCTAAATCATCACCAATTTCCTTATCTACCATCTTGTTATTCTTAGGCGCAACAGTGACATCATCTCGATATCTAGGTGAGAGCTGTTTCTTTACATGTGAAGTCACTGCTTCAATCTCTCGCTCCGAGACATATGCACCTTGAATACGAATTGCGCGGCTGGCACCCATTGGAATAAATAGACCATCACCTTGGCCAACAAGTTTTTCTGCACCTGGACTATCTAAAATAACGCGGCTATCAGCTAGTGAGCTAGTTGCAAATGAAAGTCGTGAAGGAACGTTTGCTTTGATCAAACCAGTTACAACATCGACTGAAGGTCGCTGTGTTGCTAACACCAAGTGAATACCAGCAGATCGAGCTAACTGAGTAATTCGTACAACTGATTCTTCAACTTCTTTAGCTGCAACCATCATCAAATCTGCAAGTTCGTCAATAATAACTAAGAGATATGGGTATGGCTCAACAGTGCGATCACTTCCTGGTGGAACTATTACTTTTCCAGCCCGCACTGCTTTATTGAAATCATCAATGTGTCTAAAGCCAAATGTAGAGAGGTCTTCATAACGCAGATCCATTTCGCGTACTACCCATGTAAGTGCATCAGATGCTTTCTTAGGGTTAGTAATGATTGGTGTGATGAGGTGAGGTATTCCTTCATACGCTGTGAGTTCTACGCGCTTTGGATCAATGAGAACTAAGCGAACATCATCGGGAGTAGCACGCATCAAAATAGATGTGATCATTGCGTTAATCATTGAGGATTTACCAGCACCTGTTGCACCAGCTACTAGTAAGTGAGGCATTTTCGCTAAGTTTGCACAGACAAAATTTCCTTCTACATCTTTACCCAGGGCAACAAGCATCGGGTGATGGTCTTGACCGGCAACACTTGAGCGCATTACATCGCCTAATGCAACGATTTCACGGTCAGCATTAGGGATTTCAATTCCCACGGCTGACTTGCCAGGAATAGGAGAAAGTATTCGAACATCACCGCTTGCTACTGCATAGGAAATATTTTTGGCTAAAGCTGTAATGCGTTCTACCTTTACAGCGTTTCCTAGCTCTACTTCATAACGCGTCACTGTTGGCCCACGCATAAAGCCAGTTACTTGAGCATCAATTTCGAATTGGGCAAAAACTTCGGTGAGCGCTGCAACGACAACTTCATTTGCCTTACTCTTCGCTTTTGCTGCAGGGCCTGTACGCAAGAGATCTTGTGGTGGTAGTTCATAATTACTATCTGGTGAAAGCAGCAATTGCTCTGGGCGCTTTCCTTCAGTAGATGGTGTAACGATTGGGGTAACAGGAACTGGCACGGTGAACTCTTCGTCAAAGCTTGCTTCGTCGAGTTCCTCTTCTTCTTCATCTGGTTCTGGTTCATTCCAGGCAGCAACGACAGGAGTTTCAAAAGGAGGTGTATCCGTAATTTCGAAATCATCATCGCGCTCTGTGCGCTCGGGACGCTTTGACCATAACCACTTCGACGTATTAGTGATTCGTGTGAACACTTCAGAGACTGGAGTTGCAGTGACAACTAGTACACCGAAAATCAAAATAATAATGAGGACTGGGTAGGTAAGAAGAGAAGTCATTAGTGCAACGAGTGGGGTACTCACTGCGTAGCCAATCCAACCGCCACCGTGGCGCATTGCTGTTGCACCCGTACCAGTTGACCCATTGAGAAGATGTGCAATGCCGGTAGTACTCAAAAATATTGTCAGCGTTCCAACAATGATGCGCCCTGTTGCAGCTTTTTCATCAGGTAATCTAAATAAACGAAATGCAAAATAGATAAGTACTAGAGGAATAAAGAATCCGATGCGCCCGAATGCTCCGTATACAAAAGAATAGAGAGCGCGACCTACAAAATTATCGGCTCGAAACCAGGTACCTGCTGTTGCTGTCAGTGCGAGTATAAGAAGGAGGAATGCAACGCCGTCACGTTGATGCGCCGGATCTAAATCTCGAGCACCGCGAGCTAAGAATCGAACTGCTCCCCCAAGGGTGCGAGCAAAGAATTTCCAGATTGCAGATAGCCCTCTGCCTATAGCAGAGCCGAAGCCTGCACTCTTTGCTTTTTTACTCTTCGCCACACTGACGATAATAATTGTTTAGCAATTGCACAATGGC
>CAIMUD010000040.1 GCA_903844585.1 uncultured Actinomycetes bacterium
AATTGTTGAACGCGGCGCCGAACCAAAAATTAAAGAAGCAGGTTATGTATACCGCGCAGCCTTCCAGCCGGCAGATCTAGGACTTTAACCTTTACGCTTTTTCATTCCGCGAATTACTTCGCCCATTACCGGCAATAGACTCAAGAATATAATTAGCGCGACAACTGGTAGTAAATATTTATCTACGGATCCTTCTAGTTTTTCACCCAAGAAGTAACCAGCGATGATGATTCCATCTGTCCAAATAATTGCGCCAATTACATTCCACATCAAAAACTTTTTAGCTGGGATATGAATAATTCCGCACATTGGATTGATGAGAGTGCGCACAAAAGGAATAAAACGCGCTAAAACTATCGCTTTGCCTTGCCCATACTTTGCAAGCCAACTCTCTGTTGCTTCAACTCTTGCGTGGTTAAAAAACCTTCCATCAGGGCGATCAAAGAGCCTGCGACCATATTTTGCGCCAATCCAATGACCAAGTTGCGAACCGATAATTGCGGCAAGTGGTGCACCGATTAGTAGACCTGCAAGTGAAAGATGTACGCCGTCAAAGACTGAAGCTGCAACACTGGAAGCTCCAACACCTGCGAGAAAAAGAAGTGAATCTCCCGGAAAAATAAGACCTACGAGAAGTCCGGTCTCCATAAAAATTATCACCAGAATTCCGACCAGTCCAAGCGTTGAAATAATCCAGTGAGCATCAAGAAAGTTCATGGTCATGAGAATAGGCCATAAGATTTAACAATGAGTGCGACTCTCGAACGTTCACAGGTACTTCGCACATGGAGAGCAATCACTTCAGCATTTTTGATTAACGGTTTCATCGTTGGATCGTTTGTAACGCGTATCCCAGATTTTAAAAGAACTCTAAACCTTTCAAATTCGGCGCTCGGAACTGCCCTTTTCTGTGTCGCACTCGGTGTAGTCGGAGTTTTGAGTTTTGCCGGCCGTGCTGCAGCAAAATATGGGAGTTCGAGAGTTGTTTTATATACATCAGTATTTGCTGCCTTCACACTGCCGCTAGTTGGTTTTTCTCCCAATTTTATATTTTTATGCTCCTCACTCTTTCTTTATGGCGCCTTCCTTGCAGCGCAAGATGTAGCTATGAATACACATGCAATTACCTTGGAGCATTTATCTGGCAATAGATATATGAGCAAGTTTCATGGATTTTTTTCACTTGGCGCACTTCTTGGTGGTTTCGTTGGAGGCTTATTTGCAGAGGCAAAAGTCTCACCGCTCATTCAAGAACTTTGGATTGCTGCAGGAGTATTAGTAATTACTTTTATATTTAAGGGGTCGTGGCTACCTGCATCTACTGACCAAACACAATCGCAAAAAGGAAAAAAGCAACGACGACCTGGAATTATTTGGTTGATTGGGTTACTTGGGCTTTGCGCCGCAGTCGGTGAAGGCGCTGCCGCAGACTGGGGCGCGATTTTGGCTCGGGATACATTTGGCGCTTCACCATTTGTTTCGACGATTCCATATTTAGCATTTTCTATAACAATGGTTTTGGGCCGATTTTCTGGTGACTTCTTGGCTCACAAGTTTGGCCCTAAAGTTTTAATTACAGGCGGTGGCACAATCGCCGGCGTTGGATTTTTATCTGGACTATTAATTGGTGGTATCGGTGGAATTATTTTCGGTTGGCTTGCATCGGGAATCGGTCTATCAATTGTGATTCCTATGCTCTTTAGTGAAGCTGGATCCATTGCTAAAAATAAATTTGATGGTCGATATTCATCAGCACAAGCTGTAGCCACAGTTTCGGGTATCGCTTACTTCGGATTTCTAATTGGCCCGCCGATTATTGGATTCTTGGCAGATCACCTCACTTTGCGTTGGGCAATGCTTCTGCCGGGCGCTCTAGCCTTGGTGATGGCCGGCGTATCTGCCTCAATTTTCCGTAGTAATAAATAGGTATACACGCCTATTTTTGGTAATTCAGGCCCCCCTGTGCGTAAACTCCCTCTCACTCGAGGCCCGTTCTAAGTTCGGCGCCCCTGACTCTCCAATGGAGGAGACCCAATGCGAGCATCTGCTGCTCTATCAAGCGTGCAAGTAACCGGCGCAAATCTCAACATCACCTATGTAGTCCTAGCTATCTCGCTAGCGGCTTTAGCGATCGCATTTATATTGCGCGCGCAAGTGCTTGCTGCAAGCGATGGAACAGAGAAGATGCGCGAAATCGCAGCTGCTGTTCAAGAAGGCGCGGCGGCATACCTTGCTCGCCAATTTAGAACACTTTCTTACTTCGTTGGAATTGTTTTCTTCCTCCTCTTAGCACTACCTGCAGACACAATGGCAATTCGCATTGGTCGCTCAATCTTCTTCTTGCTCGGCGCAGGATTTTCAGCGCTAGTTGGATATAACGGTATGTGGCTGGCAGTACGAGCAAACGTTCGTGTAGCAGAAGCTGCGCGCCAAAAGAATGCAGAGAAGGCAGTACAAATTGCTTTCCGTACAGGTGGCGTTGTCGGTATGACAACTGTTGGCCTTGGACTTGTTGGCGCATCACTCGTTGTGATTATCTACCGCGAAAACGCACCAGCAGTTCTTGAAGGATTTGGTTTCGGTGCTGCAATGCTCGCGATGTTTATGCGCGTGGGTGGCGGTATCTTTACAAAGGCTGCAGATGTTGGCGCAGACCTTGTTGGTAAAGTTGAAAAGAATATTCCAGAAGATGACCCACGTAACGC
>CAIMUD010000041.1 GCA_903844585.1 uncultured Actinomycetes bacterium
GCAAATCAGGGTAAGAAGTAGCTAGCCAGCTGTAACGTTTGAGTAAGTATCGCGTTTGTCGCGGATAATTACTTCAAGATCAACAAGGCCAGCTCGAGCAAAACCAACAGAAACCATGACGTGACGGCCAGCTACAGCGCCGACTCCAGGGAAGACCGCTTTGGCGTTTGCAGTGTCACCTTCAAATTTAATTGGCTGATTTGGCTTCAAAATACTTTCACCGGTCAGATTTGCTGGTGATCCATTGACTGAAATTCCAAGGATTTGATCGTCAGCCTCGCCCTTGTTAATGATTGTTCCAACTACCACCGCTGATCCATCTTCAGTTGAAACAAGTAGAAAATTAAGAATTTTGATTTTGTTGCCATCGATATCGATTGTCTTTTCAACACCATCTGTTACCTGAGTAATATTTCGCGTTGCTGCACTTTGTCCTGCACCACATGAAGTCAGAGTTAGTGCAAGTGCAAAAGTTGTAATTAGTACGGTAGCTGTACGACGCATGGGCATATTCTCTCATGCAAAAAGCAGTGCCCTGCACTTAGAATTCGGGGTTTTCTCATCCCCAAATGACTGGTAGAATTGTCCTCTACGGAAAGGCAACACATGACATTTAAGGTCGGCGAAACAGTTGTTTACCCACATCACGGAGCAGCTCTTATTGAGGCAATTGAAACTCGTGTGATCAAGGGTGAAGAAAGAATGTATCTCGTCCTTAAAGTTGCTCAAGGAGATCTCACAGTTCGCGTTCCTGCTGACAATGTAGATCTCGTCGGTGTTCGCGACGTAGTTGATAGCGCTGGACTTGATCGCGTATTTAGCGTTCTGCGTCAGCCATACACAGAAGAACCAACAAACTGGTCACGTCGTTATAAAGCAAACCTTGAAAAGCTCGCATCTGGAGATGTCATCAAGGTTGCAGAAGTTGTTCGCGATCTTTACCGCCGCGATCTCGACCGTGGTCTTTCTGCTGGTGAAAAGCGCATGCTCGCCAAGGCGAAGCAGATTCTTATCTCTGAACTCGCACTAGCTGAGCGCACAGATGAAGAAAAAGCTGCAACGCTCCTTGACGAGGTTCTCGCTTCCTAAATGATTTCGGCCATCATCGCTGCTGCTGGCAGTGGTGAAAGATTTGGCGCATCAATTCCTAAAGCGCTCATCCAACTTGGTGATCGCACACTTATAGAACATTCTGTCTCTGCTCTATCTTCGGTTGCAGATCAAATCATCGTTAGCGCCCCTGCCGGGTATGAAGAAAAATTCCGCACGCTCCTTGGCAACACAGTCACTGTCGTCACTGGTGGTGCAACACGAAGTGAGAGCGTTCGCCTCGGACTTGCTCAAGTTTTATGCGATGTTGATTACGTACTTGTTCACGATGCAGCTAGAGCACTAGCTACTCCAGCACTTGCACAGCGAGTAGTAGATGCGCTCATTGCCGGAGACGTTGCAGTTATTCCAGGTCTTGCACAAGCAGATACAGTAAAAATTGTTGACGCAAATGGCTTTGTTACATCCACGCCTGATCGCAGCGCTCTTCGTCGCGTGCAAACACCGCAAGGTTTTACTTACGGAGCCCTTCAAGCAGCACATGCATCTGGGGCCGATGCTACAGATGACGCCGCCCTTGTTGAAGCAATTGGCAAAAAGGTGCGCGCTATTGAAGGCGAAGAACGAGCAATAAAAATTACCACTCCGAGTGATTTAGCCACTGCGCTTTCATTTTTAGGCGATGCAAATGCATTCTCAACTGGTGTTGGCGTTGATGCGCATCACTTTGCAGAGGGTCGCCAGCTTTGGCTTGCAGGTCTTCATTGGCCAAATGAAACAGGAGTTGAAGGCCATTCAGATGGCGATGTGGCAGCACATGCAATTTGTGATGCGCTCTTTGCTGCTACTGGTCTTGGAGATCTTGGAAGTAATTTCGGTACCGCGCGTCCAGAATATGCAGGAGCATCTGGTGCAACGCTAATGAAAGAAACTCTGGCACTTATTACAAAGAGTGGCTATAAAATTTCACATGTCTCCGTGCAAGTAATTGGAAACAAACCGAAGATTGGTGCACGCAGAGTCGAAGCGATTTCTGCACTTTCATCGGCGCTCGGCGGTGCAGAGGTCGCACTTCTTGCAACAACTACAGATGGAATGGGACTTACTGGCGAGGGTAAGGGCATTGCAGCCATCGCCTCCGCACTCGTTGTTAAGAGTTAAGCGGTTGCAAGATAGACTTGGCACATGAGTTCGCTAGTTTTATATGACACGCTAACGCGAACCAATTCCCCATTTGTTCCGCTAAAAAAAGGTGAAGTTGGTATCTATCTCTGTGGTGCAACTGTTCAGGCGCCTCCACATATCGGCCATGTTCGCTCTGGTGTTAACTTTGATATTTTGCGTCGCTGGTTAATCAAAAGTGGCTATAACGTAACTTTTATTCGTAACGTCACCGATATTGATGACAAGATTTTGCATAAAGCCGTTCACGAAGATATGCCGTGGTGGGCAGTAGCGATGAAGTATGAGCGTGCTTTTACAGATGCTTACGCTGCTCTCAATGTTTTGCCTCCAACATATGAACCTCGCGCTACTGGCCATGTAACTCAAATGATTGAGTTGATGACACTTCTTATCGAACGCGGGGCTGCTTACGCACCTGGCAATGGTGATGTTTATTTAGAAGTTCGAAAGTTGAAGTCATACCTAACTTTGTCTCGTCAAAATGTAAATGATCTTCAACCGGCCGCAGATGCTGATGAAACAAATAAGAAAGATCCACGCGACTTTGCACTCTGGAAAGCAGCAAAACCTGGAGATCCTTCGTGGCCAACTCCGTGGGGTGCTGGTCGACCAGGTTGGCATCTTGAGTGTTCAGCTATGGCACACGCTTACCTTGGCGAATCATTTGATATTCATGGCGGTGGACTTGATTTAATTTTCCCTCACCATGAAAATGAAATCGCACAATCTGAAGCTGCAGGTTATGGATTTGCAAAGCGTTGGTTGCATAACGCTTGGGTTACAACTTCTGGTGAAAAGATGAGTAAGTCACTTGGTAATTCGCTGCAGGTTGCAGAGTTACTTAAGAGCGTGCGCGGAATCGAACTTCGTTGGTATTTAGGAAGTGCTCACTATCGGTCAATGCTCGAATTTTCACCTGCCGCGCTCGAAGAATCTGCAACAGCTTTCCGACGAATTGAAACTTTCCTACATCGATCAGTTGAGTTACTTGGAGTCAAGCCAACTCCTGTCTTAAGTCAGAACTTCACCGATGCGATGAATGATGATTTAGCAGTCCCTACAGCGCTAGCTGGAATTTCAGAAGCGCTGCGGCTTGGCAATAGCGCAATTACATCTGGAGATAAAAAAGTTATCGCCAAATCAGCAAATGAAATCCGTGGAGCGCTAGAAATCCTTGGATGCGATCCTTTTGATGGTGCATTTGCAGGGGGCTCAAAAGAAGTTTCAGAGCAAGCCCTGGATGGCGTCATAAAACTAGCTCTAGACCAACGCACCGCAGCGCGCGAACGTAAAGATTTTGCAGCATCGGATGCAATTCGTGATGGACTTGCAGCGCTCGGAATTATCATTGAAGACACAGCACAAGGGCCACGATGGTCGATCTCTACAGAGAGCGGAAAATAATGGCCGGCAATTCAAAACCTCGTGGTGCAGTCCGCGGATCTAAAAAGGGTCCAACTGGCGGTACTGGTGGAAAAAATAAGCGCCGCCTAGAAGGTAAAGGCCCAACACCGAAAGCTGAAGATCGTCCGTATCACGCAGCTGCAAAGCGTAAGAAGACGGCTGAGAAATCTGCAGCTCGTACTCGCACTGGACGAAGTGAAAAACCTAAAGGTGAAATAGTTTCTGGTCGTAACGCAGTTCTTGAAGCGTTACGCGCACAAGTACCTGCAACAGAGTTAATTGTTGCCCGCAGCATTGATGTAGATGATCGCGTTGCAGAGTCACTTCAACTCGCACTTAACTTGCAACTTTCTATCCGCGAAGTTCACCGTGCAGAAGTAGAAGGCATTAGCCCAAATAGCCAAGGAATTATTCTTGCGATAAAGCCTTATCAATACTCTTCTTTTCAAGAGATTAAAGAGCGCGCAAGCCACCCAATGCTGATCATGGCCCTAGATGGTGTTACAGATCCACGTAACCTCGGCGCAATTATTCGCTCTTCAGCAGCATTTGGCGTTGCTGGAGTTGTGATGACCGAACGACGCGCAGCTGCAATGACAGCATCAGCATGGCGAGCTTCGGCTGGTGCTGCGGCTCGTCTTCCCGTTGCACAGGTAACAAATATGGCGCGCACTATAGAGGACGCTAAGAAGCTTGGTTGTTTTGTGATTGGTCTCGATGGCGAATCTGAAGAGACTTTGAGCGGCATGAAAGTTGCAGAAGAAAATTTGATGATTGTTGTTGGAAGCGAAGGAAAGGGACTTTCACGTTTAGTGCGCGAAAAGTGCGACCTTGTCGTATCAATCCCAATGCGAGCAACAACTGAGTCACTAAATGCAAGCGTTGCGACTTCGATTGCACTCTTCTGGGTAGACGAGCAACGCCGCAAGAAATAATGAAGTACTCACGTTTTATCGTCTGTGGAGATTCTTACTCCGAAGGAATGTCTGACGAGATGGTCAACGGCAAATATCGCGGGTGGGCGGATCGAGTTGCAGATGGACTTGCTGCGCAGAACCCAGATTTCACTTATGCAAATCTGGCCATTCGTGGAAAGTTATTGCAACAAGTAATTGAAGATCAACTTCCTGTTGCACTTTCTTATGTAACTGGTCCTGAGACTCTTCTTTCATTTCATGGTGGCGCAAATGATGTAATTCGCCCCAACTATGACGCAGCTCTGTCGCGGCAGCGCTACACAGATGCAGTGCGCAAAGCCGCCGCATCAGGTGCAACCATCATGTTGTTTACCGTTTTGGAAGAGACAGGAAATACAGGGCGCACAGCAAGACTTTGGAAAGATAGATTTGGCGCTTTTAACGCTACGGTTCGAGAAGTCGGTGCAGAAGTCGGCGCAATTGTTCACGATGGTAATAGTGGAACTCTTTTTCAGGATAACCGGTTTTTAGCATTTGATCGCCTACATATAAATGTTGATGCACACTTTCGAGTGGGTCAAGCTGTGCTCGAAAAACTCGGTTATCCATTTGATTCTTCTTGGAAAGTACCACTTGCACCGATGCCAAAATTTTTTGCGCTCAAACGCAAAGTGACTACTCCTCTTTGGTTTTTCTCTTTTGTTATTCCTTGGATTATTCGCAGGCTTCGCGGTAGATCTTCTGGTGATGGTCGAAGTGCCAAGTACCCAACTCCAATTCATTGGCCAAACCACCAGATTTAAGTCTTCGTCCATTCAGGTGTAACCTGCTATTCATATTAAAAGGTGAAAATTAACCATGGCTTCCTCCCACGAAATTATCGATCGCGAGCTGAGTTGGCTTGCATTTAATTCGCGGGTGCTTGAGCTAGCCGAAGATCGCAATATTCCACTTCTTGAGCGGGTTAAATTCTCAACAATTTTTTCATCCAATTTGGATGAATTTTATATGGTGCGAGTTGCATCTGTCCTTGGCAAAATAGAAATTGGTCAGAGTAATGCAAATTCTGCAGGCTTTACTCCGAAAGCTTTACTTCAAGAAATAGCAAATGAAGTGAAGACTCTGACCGCACGCCAAGCCAGAGTCTTTAAAGAGGAGCTACTTCCAGGACTTAAGGTTCATGGAATTGAAATCATCAAGTGGGATGATTTAACAGAGCCAGAACGTGTTTATGTGACTAAGTTATTTTCAGATCGTATTTTCCCAGTCCTTACTCCTCTCGCAGTTGATCCATCTCATCCCTTCCCTTACATTTCTGGCCTTTCACTAAACCTGGCCGTCATCGTTAAGAATCCAGAGAGTGATGATGAATTCTTTGCTCGCGTAAAAGTTCCACCAATCTTGTCTAGATTCATTCCGACAAACTCAACTGGCTCAACTAGGTTCCTACCAATTGAAGAGTTGATTTCTATCCACTTGCAGGAACTTTTTCCAGGAATGCTTATTCAAGACCATTACACATTTAGAGTTACAAGAAATCAGGATATTGATCTCGATGAAGACGAGACTGTCGATCTTCTCAATTCGCTTGAGCAAGAACTATCACGCAGAAAATTCGGCCCTCCAGTGCGACTTGAAATTGAAGAAGGTGTAGATGAAAAGCTTCTGAAAACTCTCTGCGAGGAGCTAGATATCAATCCAGTGAATGTTTTCTCTCTGCCAGCCCCACTTGATACAACAGACCTATTAAAGATTTGTGACTTGGATTTCCCCGAACTCAAGTTTCCACCATTTAGATCTCGCACTGCAGCCTCACTGAGCGAGGTTGATTCAGAAGAGCCAGATTTATTCTTTGCAGCTATTAGGCAAGGTGAGATCCTTCTGCACCACCCATATGAATCTTTTTCAACCTCTGTTGTTCAGTTCTTGCAAAATGCAGCAGTAGATCCACATGTATTAGCAATTAAGCAAACTTTGTACCGAACTTCTGGTGATTCTCCAATTGTTGAAGCTCTCATTGAAGCCGCTGAAGCGGGTAAACAAGTTTTAGCTGTTATCGAACTACGTGCTCGATTTGATGAACAGGCAAATGTGCGTTGGGCTAGAAAACTTGAAGCTGCTGGCGTGCACGTTGTTTATGGCCTCATGGGCTTTAAGACTCATGCAAAACTTTCACTTGTAGTGCGCGATGAGAACCAAGGGTTGCGCATGTATTGCCACATCGGTACCGGTAACTACAACCCAAAGACTGCAAGGTTTTATGAAGATCTAGGAATTCTTAGCGCTGACCAAGTCCTTACCGGCGACCTCATTAAACTCTTTAATCAACTATCCGGGTTTGGTCCTCAATCAACATTTTCACGCTTACTCGTTGCGCCAAAGACTTTGCGTTCAGGGCTCCTAGAAAAAATTGAAAATGAAATAGTAAATGCCAAGCTTGGCAAGCCATCTGGAATTCAATTTAAACTCAATTCGCTACTTGATGAAGAATTTGTTGAGGCTTTCTATCGCGCATCTCAAGCTGGTGTAAAAGTTGATTTGGTAATTCGTGGAATTTCTTCCATCCGTCCAGGCATTCCGGGGCTATCAGAAAATGTAACAGTGCGTTCTATTCTGGGGCGTTTCCTAGAACACTCTCGTATTTATCACTTCGTAAATGGGGGAGAAAATGAATATTGGATTGGTAGCGCAGATTTGATGCACCGAAATCTTGATCGCCGAGTTGAAAGCTTAGTGAAAGTAGAACGCCCACAACATAAAAGTTCGCTCCAAGAAATTCTTGATTTGTCTCTCTCGGTGGAAACAGCTAGTTGGCATCAAGTAGATGATCAATGGGCTCGAATCACAGAGAATTCCAAGGGTGGAGCACTCACTAATTTGCAATCAAAGTACATCAAGAGATTCGCGAAGGGGCGTTAATGAACCTAGAAGTTATTAAGGCTGCAGGCGCTGTTTTGTGGCGTGATGTTGATGGCGAAGTTTTTGAAATAGCTGTGATTCATCGTCCAAGGTATGACGACTGGTCCCTGCCTAAGGGAAAGTTAGAACGTGGAGAATCTCCAATTACTGCTGCACGCCGAGAAGTATTTGAAGAAACCGGTTACATCTCTGAATTTGGGCCATCACTTGGAACTATCAATTACACAAATGATGACGCTCTTAAGGAAGTTTATTATTGGATAGCAAAAGCACATCCACAGCCAACGGGTGAGCTACCTGTTGCAGAAGTGGATCAACTCGTATGGTTATCTCCACAAGATGCAATTAGAAAAGTAACTAATGAGACTGATAGAGAAATAATTTGGCGTTTTCTTGAAATTGGGCCAAGAACGTATTCACTTGTGCTGCTTCGCCATGCAAAAGCGCTAAAGCGCTCGGAGTGGCAGAACGATGACGATGACCGCCCACTTGATTCTGTAGGGCAAGTACAAGCTAAAAAACTTCCAAAAACTTTTCTCCCTTATGGAACCACTTCAATTTATTCATCAGATGCGATGCGCTGCGCCGAGACCGTTTTCCCTCTTCGCAAGAAATTGGCAAGATTATTACCTATGTATCAGATTTGTCCGAGTACATGTTTCACAAGGATAAAAATGCGGCGATCAAGTACACCGAAGAGCTTATCGAGCAAGAAGAAAATATTCTTGTCTGCAGTCACAATCCAATTCTGCCCAATGTGATTAAAAAGCTAGTTGGCAAGAAAATATTTAAGTCTTTTAGACGAGAATTAGAACCAGCAGAAGCAATCATTTTGCATCACCGAGATGGTGAAGTTGTGGCGCTGGACTGGATTAGCGCTCCATCCAGTCAAGCCATTTAAGAACAATTCCCTCACGTAGCGCCCAAGGACAAATTTCTAATTGTGTAATTTCTAGTCGATTCATTGCTGATCTAGCCACAATTGCGCCGGAAAGTATTTGCTTTGCGCGACTCTCTGAAACGCTGGGTAGCTCTGCTCGTTGCTTATTTGTCATTTCCGAGAGTTTCGAAACGATTTTTTCGAGTGAATTTAATTTTAGATATTTTGGGTTATCTTCAAACCAATGGCTTCCAAGTCTTGCAAGAGTACGAAATGTTTTACTGGTAGCAATAAAGTGATCAGCACCATGTTCGACCAATTCTTTCGCCACCGCTTCTTTCATGCCTTCGCGTACATGTAGTTCTAGTTCTTTAATATCCTTTTCTTTAAATGGATCACCGCTTAAGAAATCGCGCGTTAAACGAGATGCACCGAGTGGGAGAGAGGCAGCTAACTCCGGAGCTTCATCATCACCCACTGCGATTTCAAGTGAACCGCCACCAATATCGAGTACAAGAAGGCGGCCACTGGACCACCCAAGCCATCGTCGTACTGCGAGAAAAGTTATTGCAGCTTCTTCTTCACCAGAGAGTACTTGAAGTTCGATTCCGTGTTTTTCGCTTATCTCATCGAGAATTGATTTGCCATTTTTTGCGTCCCTTATTGCAGATGTGGCAAAGGCGAGAATTTCTTCCGTCTTAAATTCTTTGGCATGTGCTACGGCGTCATCAATAGCGCTGTTAAGAAGTGTGATTCCTTCTTCTGTAATAACGCCTGACTTGTCGATGTATTCGTGTAAGCGCAGTTCGACCTTTTGATTTGTAGTGGGATTCGGTCTGGCTCCTGGGTGAGCGTCGACAACTTGGAGATGTACGGTATTGGATCCGATATCTAGAACACCCAAACGCATGTGCCAAACCTACCTTGCACTGCCATTACTTACCCCTCTGAAATTTTATGTGGCGATTTTTACAAATCGACCATTACTGCCATAATTACCGCCGTTGCCAAAAGCAACAGGCCTCTCTAGCTCAGTGGTAGAGCAGCGCACTTGTAATGCGCAGGTCGTCAGTTCAATCCTGACGGGGGGCTCAAGTTAGTGAAAGGATTTAGAGGTGGCAGAGAATCTCTTTCCTAAAGATGTCTTCGCAGATCTCATCAGCGCTAATAACGAATATATAAAAGACTTTAAATATTCCGAACTTACAGGCCGTGCACAAAAAGGCTTAGCAATTGTCACTTGCATGGACTCGCGAATCAATCCACTTTCAGTAGTAGGAATGCGCTCTGGAGATGCCAAGATTTTGCGTAATGCTGGAGCTCGAGTTACTGAGGACGTACTTCGTACTCTTGTACTCGCAACCTATTTACTTGGCGTTGACCGTATTTTGATCATGCCTCACACAGATTGCGCGATGGCTTCTCGTAGTGAAAAAGAAATCCACGAATTAATTGACACCAAATACAACATCGATACACGCAGCCTTGAATTCAAGACAACGACTGACCAAATTGGCGCACTTAAGACAGATGTGACTCGCGTTCGCTCTTACCCGCTTCTTCGTGATGGCGTTCAGGTTGGCGGAGCGATTTACGACGTAAAGACCGGAACAATCTCTCCGGTGGATTGTTAATGGCCAAAGAAGTAAACACAAAGATTTGGTTTATATCCCTCTCCACAATCTTTCTAACTCGAGGATTTATTTTTGCGACTTGGATTAGTCGAGGACCAGAAGTTAAGGATTTACTGCGGCTAAATAACGCGCAGATGGGCCTATACACGATGCTCACAGCAATCGGTGGACTTATTCTAATTATGTACTCGGGAATCATTACCTCGCGATTTGGTTCACGAAAAGTTTCAATTGTTTCCTTTGCAACAATAGCAATCTCTTTCTTACTGCTAGGTCTTTCTATCCAAGCCCACCACATTGTTCCGGCTTCAATTTTCTTATTCTTTTTCGGTGCCCCGATCGCAATGATTGATTTCACGGGAAATCTCGAAGCGAACGCTCTCAACCAAAAATCATTGAAGAGTCGCATGCAGTCGATTCATGGTGCATATAGCGTTGGGATGCTCGTGGGATCTGGGCTTTCAAGTTTGCTCATTGGAGTAGGAACATCTCTTGCGGTGCATTTCATTGCTACCGCTGTAATTATGGGTACCACTGCAGTTGTTGCTTCCGCTCTCATTCCAGATCATGGACATCACGCAAAAGTTGAATCAACTGCAGATCTCACAGAAGCAAAGCGGATGCGCAAAGCGGTATGGAGAGAGCGCCGTAGTCTTATTATTACTTTTGTTGGATTCTCATTTATTTTATCTGAAGTGGCAGCCGGAGTATGGGCGCCAATTGCACTTACAGATGCAGGCTTTAGCAATTCTGCTGGAGCATTTGCAGTTACAGCATTTTGGATTGCAATTTTGTTTGGACGCATTCCTGGTGATTACTTCATCGATCGTTTTGGTCGCGTTAATGCAGTAAAGATTTCTCTCTACGTAACAATCGCTGGTGTCATTATTTTTACCGCCAGCGATTTCTTGCATATGCCATTTGTCGGTCTCTTCTTATGGGGACTTGGAATGGCTAATGGATTCCCAATGATGATCTCAGCAATGGGCGATGATTTAAAGTGGGCAACACCTCGAGTAAACATGATTCTTTCAGCAGTCTATTTTTCAGCCCTTACCGCTGGACCAGCCCTCGGTGCAGTCGGTCAGATTGTTGGACTTTATGCAGCTTTCGGAATTCCCCTAATCTTTTTAGTCATCGCAACTTTTTACACAAAAGTAGCTATGCCACTTAAAACTAATTAATTTTCAATTATTTCTGGGTTGGTTCGACGCATTGGCATTTTTGTAATTGGATAACTCAAATCACTTAAGAAATGCGAAATAACTGCGCTGACCAGCCCTGGCTTTTCTTTCGGAACTCCATGAGAAGTGCCCGGAATTATTGAGAGCTGACCAAGTGGTAGCCCTTCATACATAGAGACGGTATGCGCATGTGAAACAACATCATCATCGCCAACAAGTACGAGCACAGGACATTGGATCTTTGCTAAATCTTCTGCGGTAAGAGATGGCTCAGATTTCCAGATGTCCATCATTTTTTCAATCTTTTCATTGAGGGTATGTGGTGCATCTGGTGAAGTTAAGTTGTATTCGGCCTGGTCTTCATCACTTGCTGGCTCGAATGGTAAATCGTGTGGGACGCCGCTGTAATGATAATTAGCGCCGATGGCAACAATTGATTTCACTAAATCTGGGCGCTTTATTGCAACCATCAAAGCAATATTTCCGCCATCGCTCCAACCAACTAGATGTGCAGGTTCTTTCACGACATCTTCTAAGTAAGCAATTGCTTCATTGGTTTGAAATTCAAAGTGAAAACTTCCGGCTTGATCTCCCGTGTAACCGTGACCCGTACGGTCGTATGCATAGATATGAAAATCTTCCTCAAGATCGGGAACAATTGCATAATCCCAATGAGAAGTCTGGCTTAGCCCACCATGTAGAAGTACAAGCGCTTCGTTCTCGGAGTTGCCGTTATCCCACTCGTAGTTGTAGATCTGGTGACCACGCAGGTTTATATATTCAGGCAATGAAGGCGACCTTACTGCGAATCCATAATGTGGCGATTACCGCGATCAAAAGTTAAGTAATTCCATAACCAGTCAGCGACTACTCCAACTTTATTTCGGCCGCCAAGCAAATAGAAAAGGTGGAGCCATAACCATGCATACCAAGCAAGTACACCGGTCATTTTAAAGCTATTAACTTGAACAATTGCTTTGTGGCGTCCGATAGTTGCCATCGAACCTTTGTCACGATATTTAAATGGCAGAAGTGCTTGACCCTTTTTGGCACGAATAATCTGTTTTGCAACCCATCGACCTTGCTGCATCGCAACCGGTGCAACCATCGGGTAAAAACGTCCGTTGGAATCTTTTGTTCCGTTGATATCTCCGATAGCCCAAATATTTGGGTAGTGCGAAACTTCGAGAGTGTCATCGCATTGAACGCGAGTATTAACGATTGGGAGATTGAGAATTCCACCCGTTGGTTCACCCTTAACTCCGGCAGCCCAAATTGTTACCTCTGATGGAATCGGATTTCTACCCTTGATAAGAATCTGGCGAGGCTTGATTTCTTGCACTGCAGTATTGAGCAGAACAGTCACACCAAGTTTTTCTAGATCACGTTGTGCACGTGCAGAAAGTTTCTCGCTAAACATTGGCAAAATTCGTGGCCCAGCTTCAATTAAATAGATATCCATATGCGCTGCAGCATTTGCTTCATCGTTTTTAAGTGGACCACGCTTTAACTCTGCAAGCGCGCCAGCCATTTCAACTCCAGTTGGACCACCACCCACAACGCTGATTGAGAGTCTGGTGTTGTCTTCAAATCGGCAGAGATCTTCAAAGCGACGTAAAACTTCTGCACGGATGGCAATTGCTTCATGCACGCTCTTCATGCCAAGTGCGATGTCAGAAACTCCTGGGATTCCAAAATCTGCTGTTGCAGAACCGAGTGCGACTATTAAATGATCAAAATCTAAATTTTCAGAGCTATCAAGTTTTACTGATTTGTTTTTATGATCTACAGAAATGGGTGAGCCCATACGAAACTTAATTTTTGTATCGCGAATTGCGCCACGAATAGGGTGAGCAACATGGTCTGCAGCAAGGCCGGCGGTGGATACTTGGTAGAGAAGTGGCAAGAATGTTTGGAAGTTGTGGCGGTCAACCAGGGTTACATCGGCTTCATTTGCTAGCGCTTTCGCCGCTGTTAAACCGCCAAAGCCCGCGCCAAGAATGACAACCTTTGGTCGCGTGGAAGAAGTCATGGGAGCAGTCTAGGCTCTTAGCTATGAACTCGCCTGTTAATAAAAGAAGCATCCTCGTAACCGGGGCATCGGGCTATGTCGGCGGGCGTTTAGTGCGCAATCTCGTTGAGGAAAATTTTGATGTACGAGTCCTTGTCCGCGATAAAAATAAAATGAAGGATCAACCTTGGGGCAACCGAGTTGAAATAGTTGAAGGTAATGCAAACAACCCTGGAGATTTAACCAGAGCCTTACAAGGTGTTCATACCGCTTTTTACTTACTCCACTCAATCAATCTTGGAAAAGATTTTGATGAAATTGAATCTGCGATGGCGCGCAATTTTGCCAAAGTTGCCGAAGATCAGGGCGTAAAGCAGATTGTTTACTTGGGCGGCATTGCAAACGATGAAAACCGAAGCCAGCATTTAGCTTCAAGAATGAATACGGGCGCGCAATTAGCCTCAGGAAAAGTTCCAGTTCTCGAACTTCGCGCAGGAATAATCATTGGTTCGGGCTCTGCATCCTTTGAAATGTTGCGCCACCTTACTCATCGCCTTCCAATAATGACGACGCCAAAGTGGGTTTCTAATCGCACTCAACCAATTTCAATTCGAGATGTTCTTTATTATTTAAAGCAAGCTGCTCAACTTGAAACCCCAGTCAATCGCATCTGCGACATTGGCGGCCCGGAAGTTCTTTCATACGCAGATATGATGCAGAAATTTGCAAGGCTTTCTGGTCTGCGCAAACGTTGGATTATTCAGGTACCAGTTCTTACACCAAAACTTTCAAGCCTTTGGATTGGCTTTGTCACTCCTGTTCCAACGTCTTTGGCTAGACCACTTGTAGAATCTCTTATAAGCGAAGTTGTTGCCGATCCAAAGAAGAGCATCGATTCAATTATTCCAAAACCCGCAGAAGGTCTGCTCAACGTTGAAACGGCAATCACTCTGGCACTGACTCGCATTGCCGACCACGAAGTAGCCACTCGTTGGTCTGATGCAACTTTCCCAACTGCCCCATGGCAGAAAGCGCAGAGCGATCCTGACTGGGCTGGTGAAATGGTTTTGCGTGATAGTCGAGAAATATTTACTACCAAAAGCGTTGAGAACATCTGGGAAAGAATTGAAGAAATTGGTGGCGACAACGGATGGTATGGATCCGATTGGCTCTGGTACTTACGTGGTCTTCTAGATAGGTTTTTTGGTGGAGTCGGATTGCGTAGAGGACGACGCGATTCATCAACGCTTCGAGTTGGCGACAGTTTGGATTTTTGGCGAGTAGAAGTATTAGAAAAAAATCATCGCTTAAAGCTGTATGCCGAAATGATTCTGCCTGGAAAAGCTTGGCTTGAATTCACTGTCGATGTTGTAGATGGAAAGACGCGTGTAGTTCAGGAAGCAAGCTTTGCTCCACGCGGACTCGGCGGCCAGCTTTATTGGTATTCAGTGTTGCCACTTCATGTCTTTATATTCCCCACAATGCTGCGCAATATTGTTAAAAGTGCACGAGCTTAAATCCCACACTTTTTACTTGGCCACGCGTACGATTAGCGATATGTCTGCGCTCGAGAACAATCAGGTCGGAAGTTCAGTTTTAACTGATCTCGAAGTCCGCATCCTTGATTTCGAAAGTAACTGGTGGAGATTTGCTGGGGCTAAAGAGTCTGCAGTCAAAGAACTCTTTGACCTCACCGCCCCTCGCTATTACCAATTGCTCAATGATTTGATCGACCGCGACGATGCGATGGCCGCGTCTCCAATGCTTGTAAAGCGCCTTCGTCGTCTGCGCGAGGCCCGCATGAGCGCTCGCTCAGCTCGCTAAAGCCTTCGTTTTGCGCACGGGAATAAGCTCGCGTAGATTTGGCGTTAGCACTCTCGGGGTGTGAGTGATAAACGCCCCGCATGAGGAAACGAACGACTAAATATCAAGGAGTAAATCCATGGCAAAGCAGATTGCCTTTAACGAAGAAGCACGTCGCGGTTTAGAGCGCGGCATGAATGTCCTAGCCGATGCCGTCAAGGTAACTCTTGGACCCCGCGGACGTAACGTTGTTCTTGAAAAGAAGTGGGGCGCCCCAACAATTACAAATGATGGCGTATCCATCGCGAAAGAAATTGAACTTGATGATCCATGGGAAAAAATTGGCGCAGAGCTAGTTAAGGAAGTTGCTAAGAAGACAGATGATGTCGCTGGCGATGGAACAACAAC
>CAIMUD010000042.1 GCA_903844585.1 uncultured Actinomycetes bacterium
CTCTGGTCGAGCCAATAAAGCTCAAGTCGCAGATATGGTGAAACGACTATTGAATCTACAAACTATTCCTAAACCTGTTGACGCAACGGATGCACTCGCATTGGCAATTTGCCACTTATGGCGCGGGGGAGCGAATGCAAAAATTACAGATGCAGTTAAAAAAGAGAAATTACGATTAGCTAAGTTGGCTGACCGATGATTTCGCTGCTCAGTGGAGTCGTACGCTCAATTTCAACAGATAAGGCAATCGTAGAAGTTGCTGGAGTTGGTTACTCGCTTTCTATAACTTCACAAACATCAAACTCACTTTCTATTGGCGCCCCGGTAACGCTTTTCACAACACTTGTTGTGCGCGAAGATTCTCTAACGCTCTTTGGTTTTGCCGACGATGAAGCGCGCGTACTTTTTGAGCTGTTGCAAACTGTCTCTGGAATTGGGCCAAAAGTTGCACTATCGATTTTGAATTCGCTGACTCCCGACCAGCTAGCGCGCTCGGTTGCCACCGAAGATATCTCTGCAATTGAGAAAGTGCCCGGTATAGGACGCAAAGGTGCCCAACGATTAATCCTCGAACTCAAAGGCAAGATTGCAGCAGGTTCTGGTCATCAAAAAATTACCCATCAACCTGCTTGGCGCGAGCAGTTGACTAGCGCACTGGTCTCATTAGGTTTTTCAGCTAAAGATTCTGATCTTGCAATCTCAACGGTGATTGGCAACCTTGCAGAAGAAGGTATCGATGCTTCGAGTGTAGATATCTCAGAACTGTTGAAGCTAGCGCTGCAAAGTGGAAGGCGCTAACCATGGCAGATGAACGCTTGGTAAACCCAGAGAACACGAGTGAGGATTCTGCGGTAGAAAGCGCTCTGCGTCCCAAGACACTTGCAGATTTTATTGGACAAGAGAGAGTGCGCTCACAAATCGATGTTCTACTTACAGCTGCACGTAAGAGAAATTCCCCTGCCGATCACATACTTCTTTCTGGCCCTCCGGGACTTGGTAAGACAACTTTGGCGCTAATCCTTGCCTCTGAAATGCAGACTCCAATTCGTATTACTAGCGGACCGGCTATTACCCACGCCGGTGATTTAGCAGCAATACTTTCTTCACTTGTTGAAGGAGAAATTCTTTTCTTGGATGAAATACATCGCTTGGCCAGACCCGCCGAGGAGCTTTTATATCTTGCGATGGAAGATTTTCGAGTAGATGTGGTTGTAGGGAAAGGCCCGGGAGCAACAGCAATTCCACTTTCACTACCGCGATTCACCCTAGTCGGTGCAACAACTCGTGCAGGTTTACTACCCAGCCCGCTTCGTGATCGATTTGGCTTTACAGCACATCTAGATTTTTATGATGAAAATGAGCTGCAGGAGGTATTGCGCAGAAGCGCCGCACTTCTCTCTTTGGAAATCGATGCGAAGGCTGTTGCCGAAATCGCAAGTAGATCGCGCGGAACACCCCGTATTGCAAACAGACTTCTACGTCGGGTTCGTGATTATGCGCAGGTTCGAGGTTCAGATTCACTTACACACCAAGATGCAATGGCTGCATTAGAGATGTATGAAGTTGATGAAAAAGGTTTAGATCGCTTGGATAGAGGAGTCTTGCTGGCACTCATTGAAAGATTTAATGGGGGGCCAGTGGGTCTATCAACTCTTGCAATCGCCGTCGGAGAAGAAGTCGAAACTGTTGAATCGGTAGCTGAACCATTTTTAGTGCGGAATGGATTTATGGCCAGAACTCCGCGTGGTCGCGTAGCAACACCGATGGGATGGGCGCATGTGGGACGAACGCCACCTTCGGGCGTTGCCACCCTTTTCGACACACCTGCGCCTGACGCCTAGACTCTGCTCTTATGTCCACAACAACGAAAAATGTTAAGAGTTCTGGCCGTCCAGGTCGCTCCCTCGCCGTATTGGCAGTCATTATCTTGGCCCTACTCGTAACTGCACTTATTCAAGGCGCAACAGCGGTACGTCTAGGTCTTGACCTTCGAGGTGGAACTAGCGTGACTCTCCAACCACGCGCATCAAATAATTCAAATAAAATTACTTCAGAGGCAATTGATCAAGCTGTTTCAATTATTCGCCAACGCGTTAACTCACTCGGTGTAGCAGAGAGCGAAGTTACAGCGCAAGGAAGTGGCGTTAATCGCCAGATTGTTATTACTGTTCCTGGCGAGAGCGGTCGCCGTGTTGTCGATTTAGTTGGACAGACAGCAGAACTTCGTTTCCGTCAGGTATTGGCAAGTGGTCCAGGAGCTATAAATCCAAGTGATACTTCAACAGCGGCGACACCGGCAAACGGAGTTAGCCCTGCGGTCAATGCAAAGTTTGCTTCAATCGATTGCACAAGTACAGCAAGTCGCGAAGGAACAGGGTCAGATAATCCTTCAGACACACTCGTTGCATGTTCACGTGATGGTGGAACCAAATACATTTTGGCCCCTGCCGAAGTTCTAGGACGCGATATATCTAAAGCAGCAGCAGGCATCGCCTCACAATCAGGTAATCAATGGATTGTGACTTTGGAATTCAATGGAACTGGAACAAAAAACTTCGGTGCCCTTACAGCACGAGTTACATCTCTTGGCTCCCCATTAAATCAAGTAGCAATCGTTCTCGATGGGTTAGTGGTTTCTGCTCCAGTAATTAATGAAGCGATTCCTTCGGGAAACGCGCAAATATCTGGTTCATTCTCTGCGACAGAAGCCCAAGATCTTGCAAATGTTTTGAAGTATGGCGCGCTACCACTTGCATTTGATCGTGGCGAAGTTCAGCAAGTCTCTCCAACACTTGGAGCCGATCAACTTAAGGCTGGCCTACTAGCTGGATTCTTAGGCCTTGGGCTCGTACTTATCTATTCACTTCTTTACTATCGTGGACTTGGAATAGTCACAGTTGGATCGCTGGCAGTTGCAGGCAGTCTCATCTATCTTCTCTTCTTAGTTCTTGGAAAAGCAATTGGGTTCACACTAACTCTTGCCGGAATCGCTGGAGCAATTGTTGCAATCGGAGTTACCGCCGACTCATTCATTGTTTACTTCGAGCGAATTCGAGATGAAGCGCGCGAAGGCCGTTCACTTCGTTCGGCAGTCGAATCTGGATGGGTAAAAGCGCGGCACACGATTATCGTCGCTGACGCAGTATCGATTATTGCTGCAATTCTTCTCTACTTTTTCGCTGTAGGCGGTGTGCGTGGATTCGCATTTACTCTCGGTCTTACGACGCTCGTTGACTTATTTGTGGTTTTCATCTTCACAAAACCACTAGTAACGCTCTTAGCGAAACTCAATTTCTATTCTTCAGGCCATGCCTTATCTGGTTTTTCGGCTAAGAGCATCGGTATGCAATCAAAATCAACGAACGTGGAGGCGTAACCTATGTCAAAGTTAACTGGCCTTGGTGGTCGCCTATATTCAGGTCAGACATCAATAGATTTCATCGGACATCGCCGCCGTTGGTATTCAATATCGGCTGTTTTCATCATTCTTTCAATTGCAGCCCTTGCAATTCAAGGTTTGCATCTAGGAATTGAGTTTAAAGGCGGATCGTCATACACCGTAACTAAAGCTGGAGCGACAATCGCACAAGCTCGCACTGCTGTCGCTACAACTGGGCTAACAAGTGAAGTAATTGTTCAGGAAGTTGGAACAGATAAAATACGCGTTCAAACAGGAGCTCTTTCTGTTGAACAATCAAAGGCCGTTGAGGCCTCGCTAACTTCAGCATTTGGCGTCACTGCCGAGTCCATAGATACACAAATCATCGGACCATCTTGGGGCAAAGAAATTACAAAGAAGGCCGTTTATGGATTGATTGCCTTTCTTATTGTGGTGATGCTTTTTCTTACAATGGCATTCGAACCGAAGATGGCAGTGTCGGCAATAATTGCGGTGATTCACGACGTCTTTATCACTGTTGGTATTTATGCCTTGGTTGGATTTGATGTCACTCCCGCCACTGTTATTGGGTTTCTCACAATTCTGGGATATTCACTGTATGACACTGTTGTTGTTTTCGATAAAATTCGCGAAAACACAAAATCTGTTGCGGCCACCGGCAAGAGTACTTTTTCCCAAGCCGTAAATCTTGCAGTTAATCAAACTTTGGTTCGCTCAGCTAATACATCCTTGATTGCGCTTTTGCCCGTTGCTTCGATTCTCTTCGTCGGTGCAGGACTTCTAGGTGCAGGAACGCTTAAAGATCTTTCACTGGCGCTATTCATCGGCCTTGCTGTTGGTACTTATTCATCAATCTTCATTGCTCCACCAATTCTGGCTTCGCTACGTGAGCGCGAACCAGGGATGAAAGCTCTAGCTAAGCGGGTAAATTCACGCGGTGGAGTTGTAGCTACTGAAGCAATTATGAGCAGTGGAGTCCGTCCATCAATTGGTCGAGGACCCCGAAATCAACCAAAGCGAAAAGGTCGCAAGTAAAAAATAGTTAGTTGGAAGCGCCGTGGATACTCTGATTGATCCGCTAATAGCGGAGATACAAAGCCATTACCCTGCGCTGACATCAAATAAAATTGAACGTGCCTATCTCATTGCTCGAAAGGCGCATGAGGGTCAGATACGAAAATCTGGCGAAGATTACATAACGCATCCGGTTGCTGTATCAATGATTTTAGCTGAGCTTGGTATGAATGAAGAAACCATCATCGCTTCCCTACTTCATGACACTGTCGAAGATACGCCTTACTCTCTAGATCAGCTCCGAACGGATTTTGGGTTAGAGATAAGCAACTTAGTCGATGGGGTTACTAAGTTGGACAAGCTCACATATGGTCCAAGCGCCGAAGCAGAGACTGTTCGTAAAATGGTTGTTGCAATGTCGCGCGACATTCGAGTGCTAGTAATAAAGCTTGCTGATCGTTTACATAACGCCCGCACATGGAAATTTGTTTCTTCCGATAGCGCGATGCGAAAAGCGCGGGAGACTCTAGATATTTATGCACCGCTTGCACATCGACTCGGAATGAACGCAATAAAGTGGGAGTTAGAAGACCTTGCATTTGAAGTGCTTGAACCCAAGAAGTTCGATGAAATATCTAGACTAGTTGCCGAGCGCTCACCATCGCGTGATGCTCTGACTGCAGAAGTTATCGGAACCGTACAGAGTGATCTTGCTCAGGATTCGATTGAAGCAAGCGTCACGGGGCGTAAAAAACATTTCTATAGCGTTTACCAAAAGATGGTTGTTCGCGGACGTGAATTCAATGATATTTATGACCTTGTTGGGATAAGAGTCTTGGTAAATGATGTGCGTGATTGTTATGCGGTTCTTGGATCAATTCACGCCAGATGGAGTCCGGTGCCTGGCCGTTTCAAAGATTACATCGCAATGCCTAAATTCAATCTTTATCAATCACTTCATACAACGGTAATTGGACCCACGGGCAAAGCGATTGAAATTCAAATTCGTACATTTGATATGCACGCCCGAGCAGAGTTCGGTATTGCAGCACATTGGAAATACAAGCAGGGTAGTGAGACGGAATCTTCATCACCTGAAATGTTATGGCTAAGGCAGTTACATGAGTGGCAGAAGGAAACGGAAGACCCATCCGAATTTCTTGAAGCGTTGCGCTTTGATCTAGGTAGTCCAGAGGTCTTCGTTTTTACTCCGAAGGGAAGTGTTATTGCACTTCCTGGGGGCTCAACTCCGGTCGACTTCGCCTACACAGTACATACAGATGTAGGCAACCGATGTGCTGGCGCAAAGGTTAACGGACGACTCGTACCACTTGAGACGAAGCTAATTAATGGCGATGTTGTTGAGGTTGTAACTAATAAGAGTGATTCAGCGAGTCCAAGTCGAGACTGGTTAAATTTTGTTAAATCACCTCGCGCTAGATCGAAAATTAAAGCCTGGTTTAGTAAGGAACGCCGCGAAGAGGCAATTGATGCTGGTCGTGAATCTATCGCGCGGCAGATGCGCAAAGCAGGTTTACCGCTTCAGAAAATTTTCGCTGGTCAATCTTTGTTAGAGCTCGCCCACGATATGCACTACTCGGACATCTCTGCACTTTATAGCGCCGTTGGGGATGGACATGTATCTGCAGCATCGGTCATTGAAAAACTTATTGCCTCAATTGGCGGTGAAGATTCGCATCCGGAACCATCTCTTGAAGTAATTCCAACAGGGACTCCAACTGCAAAGCGATCCAGTAACGCAATCGAGGTTGAGGGTGTCGCTGATGTTTTAGTTAAACTTGCCAGATGCTGCACGCCTGTACCTGGTGATGAAATCATGGGTTTTGTTACCCGCGGATCAGGGATTTCGGTACATCGCCAGGATTGTATTAATGCAAGTGATTTACATAAATTTCAAAGCGATAGAGTTGTACGCGTTAAATGGTTAGCAGGGGCAATCTCAACTTTCCTTGTAAACATTCAGGTTGAGGCGCTGGATCGTTCAAGGCTTCTTGCAGATGTCACACGTACTCTCTCAGAACAGCACGTGAATATCCTTAGCGCGGCGGTCAGTACTTCGAAGGACCGTACAGCGATTTCAAAATTTACCTTTGAAATGGCAGATGCAACACACCTTGATTCTGTACTTGCAGCAGTACGCCAGATTGAAGGCGTATACGATGTTTATAGACTTTAGATTTTAGGAAAATTGCGCCAAAGACTTTTCAGCCTCGGCTAACCAAACCTTACGCGCGGCCGCCGATTCACGAGCTTCGCTGGCCTTCTTCGTATTTCCTGCAGCATCAGCTTTGACTGCAACTTTCTCATAATTTTCAATCGCATCACTGAGTTGTTTAACGACATCATTGGCACGTGCTTTAGCAGCGGGATCACTCTTGCGCCATAGCTCGGCTTCTGCGCTCTTGATGGTTTCTTCAACCTTTGCAACTCGTGCATCTAGAGCGGCGCGCTTATCGCGATTTGTGATCCCAATCTTTACCCATTGGTTCATCAATTCGCGGAAGGCAGCTTTTGCGACTTTGACATCAGTAAATGGAAGAACTGCTTCAATTTGAGTGATGAGCGCTTCACGTTTTTCCAGGTTTGCTCCCATAGATACTTCGCGCTTCTCTAAATCTGCGTTCTTGGCTGTGAAAAATGTATCTTGGGCAGTTTTAAAACGGTTCCAGAGTTTTGCATCATCACTTGGTTTTCCGCGTCCAGCAGCTTTCCAGGAATCCATCAAAGCTTTGTATCGGCGAGCGGTAGCAACCCAATCGGTTGAGGTCGCAAGCTTTTCGGCTTCTTCGATGATCGCCTTTTTCGCGGCACTTACTTGTGAAGATGTCGCCTCAAGATTTGCAAAGTGTGTGCGGCGGCGCTTATCAAACTTATTTCGTGACGCGGAGAAACGCTTCCAAAAATCACCATCGATTTTCTTATCGAGGCGGGGTGCTAATTTCCATTCATCGAGCAAAGTCTTAAGGCGTTCTCCAGTAGCTTTCCAGTTCTCTGACAGCGCAAGAGATTCCGCTTCTGCAACGATTTTTTCTTTCTCAACAATTATCTGTTCGCGACGTGCTGCTTTGACTGCAGCCTCTGCCGCCTTCTTTGCTTCAAAAGCTTCTCGGTGGCCTTCGATGAGTGGCTCGATTTGCTCTACTGAAGCAGCCAGAGCAGCAAGATCACCTACGCCGTTAAGTTCTTTTACTTGTAGGCGCAATTTTCGGACCGCTTCGTAAGCGTCATCTGGAACCATCGCAGCGCTTGCTACGCGAGCAGCAGTAAGAGCAACTTCTGATGCTAGAGCTTCGAATTTTCGAACGAAATATTGCAAAGCTTCTTCATTGCTTTTGCCTGGATATGAACCTACGGCTTTATCGCCTTCAGGTGTTATTACAAAGACTGTGCCGTCTGCGCCAACACGACCAAATTTCGAAGGATCCCCAATTAAGGCAGTTGCTGCACTTGGTGTTATTGGCTTTGCTACTGCTGCTGGATTGATGTGCTCGGTCATGTTTTTCCTTTCAGCGCGTTAGCTCCTACGAGCCTTCGTTAACGAGTGTTTATCAAGGTGGTTCTTACGGAGTAAAAGGTACCCTGTACTTCTGTAGAGCGTAAATCCACGCATATTTTTCTATGTACCTGGGGAGCAAAAGATGCTGGTCGAATCCTTTCCCGCCCCTATGTATGCCACCAATTGCTGGATTATCGCCAGAGGCACGGGTGATGAGTGCATCATTGTTGACCCCGGGATGCCAGATATCTCTCATGAAATTGAAGCCATCGTTGCCAGGAATAAATTGAAACCAGTTGCATCGTTGTTAACACATGGCCATCTCGATCACACTTTTTCGATTAAACCCCTTGCAGACGGCTATGGAATATCTGCATATATTCATAGTGAGGATCGCAGAGCCATTTCAAACCCTTCTCTCTTGCATGGTGGAGACTTTCAAGCAAATTTTATTGATGGAGTGGATTTCGAAGAACCAAATAGCGTCGTCGAATTAAAAAACGGAGAAATCCTAGATTTGGTAGGACTGCGCATTAAAGCTATCCACGCCCCGGGTCATACACCCGGATCATTGATGTTTGTCATCAATGATCAATTGCTTATTAGTGGAGATGTACTGTTCGCGGGATCGATTGGTCGCACTGATACACCGCTTGGGTCAATGGATTCCATGCAAAAAACTTTAAAAAATAAAGTTCTGCCTCTGGATGATTCTCTACGCGTGCTGCCCGGACATGGTCCAGAGACATCAATCAAATTCGAGCGCTTAAACAACCCTTATCTGAAAGAATTGCGCTCATGAAGTACGAGAAGATTCAGGCTCCAAAAGGCGTCAGCGAATATGTGGCTCCTGATTCGGCTGCCTTTGAATGGGTTCGGGAGAATCTAATCGCTCCAGCGAAACTTGCCGGTTATCAATTGATGGAGTTGCCAGTCTTTGAAGATACCGCGCTATTTTCCCGAGGTGTAGGTGAGTCGACAGATGTTGTTTCTAAAGAGATGTACACATTTGAAGATCGCGGTGGTAGATCGATAACGCTTCGTCCCGAAGGTACTGCAGGTGTTGTTCGTGCTGTGATTGAGAATGGATTAGATCGCGGACAGCTTCCTGTTAAAGCCTGGTACTCAGGTGCATTCTTTCGAGCGGAGAGACCACAAGCTGGTCGCTATCGTCAGTTCTACCAAGTTGGCGTGGAGGCAATTGGTCTTGATGATCCTGCAATCGATGCAGAAGTAATTGCAATTGCAGATC
>CAIMUD010000043.1 GCA_903844585.1 uncultured Actinomycetes bacterium
AATTTCGACTTTGGCATGGCGCCAAGATTACATGCAATTACCGTAAATACGCCAGCGCGCGGACGCCTGCTTATAGGCCAGAATTAGCTCCATGGCCCGAATTCTCGTAGTCGATAACTACGACTCATTTGTTTTTAACTTGGTCCAATACTTGGGCCAACTCGGAGCTGAATGCACCGTGAAGAGAAATGATGAAGTTCAAGCATCTGATGCAAAAGGATATGACGGAGTATTAATTTCTCCAGGACCAGGGACGCCGGAGGAAGCTGGCGTAAGTATTGCAATGATTAAATATTGCGCCGAAAATTCCATTCCACTATTTGGAGTTTGTTTGGGGCACCAAGCCATTGGAGTTGCATTCGGTGCAACAGTTTCGCGTGCACCCGAACTACTCCATGGAAAAACTTCACAAGTCATTCATGAAGGTAAAGGTGTGTTCAAAGATTTACCTTCACCATTTACCGCAACGCGCTATCACTCGTTGGCAGTCGAGAAAAATACTGTCCCCGAAGTTTTGGAAATCACAGGTTCGACAGATTCAGGAATTGTGATGTCAATGCGACATAAGAGCTTGCCAATTGAGGGCGTGCAATTTCATCCAGAATCTGTACTTACCGAGCACGGACACCAGATGCTTGCCAATTGGTTAGTTCAATGTGGAGATAAAGATGCGCCGAAGCGAGCAGTCGGGCTATCGCCAGTAGTTGGCCGCAAGTCCTAGTAGATTGAAACTTAGGGCTTATTAATAGTAATTGTTACTGATTTACCAATTGTTTGTGTAGTGCCAGCTTCTGGTGCTTGGCGAATTACAACACCGTTTGGTTGTGCTGCATCGTAATCAAAAAATTCTTTAACTAAGAAGCCAGCTTGGATCAAAATTGTTTTTGCTTGGATGGCTTCGATTCCAATGAGATTGGGAACTTCGACTTCGCCACTTGCAATTGTCAGTATCACTCCAGAACCGGCAGTAATTTTCGATCCAGCTTCAGGAGTTACCTCTAATACAGTTCCTTGCGGCTGATCTGAGGGAGCAGCCTCTGTTTGTGCAATGACCAAACCTGCCGCTGCAAGGGCAGAACGCGCGTCGATGAGAGACAAACCAAGAAGACCATCTGGAACTATGGCATCACCTGGGCCATCGGAAATTGTTAACACGACTGCAGAACCTTTTGGTGCAGTTGATGTTGCCAATGGAATTTGGCTTGCGATTCGATCTTTAGGAATTGCAGGATCGTGTGCGTGCTGAATAGTAATTGTGTAGTCACCAAGAAGTGCGCGCGCCTCTTGCTCTGTTAACCCAATGACGTTTGGCACTTGATTTCCAGTCGCGCTCACATCGCTGGTGAGGCTAAGTCCAAGCACTGCAGCTGTGCCTGCAATAAGAAGGACACCTGCAGTAATAAATGCGTTGCGGCGAGTAATAAGTGGCTTCTTTGCGATTTTTGTAGCGATGGATTGGCCTGCTTTAATTTTTACCAAGTCTTCCAACATCGACTGCGCTGATTGATAGCGATCTTCAGGTCGCTTTGCGAGTGCAACAGCTAGAGCGACTTCAACGCCTTCAGGTAAATCTGGTTGTATCTCACGTGCTAGTGGTGCAGTAGCAGATACATGTTGATAAGCAATCGAAACAGGGGTTTCACCACTAAATGGTGGGCGCCCAACAATAAGTTCGAATAGTAAACAACCAACGGAGTAGATATCACTTTGCGCTCCTGCAACATCACCGAGAGCCTGTTCGGGTGAAAGGTATTGGGCAGTGCCAACTATGTTCCATGTGCTTGTCAGAGTTGCGCCAAGATCATCCATCGCGCGCGCAATACCAAAATCCATAACTTTTACATCACCTTGGTTGGTAATCATGATGTTTGCGGGCTTTATATCCCTATGAACTATTCCGCGTTGATGCGAATACTCAAGTGCTTCAAGAACGCCGATTCCAATTTGAAGTGCACGCTCTAATGGCAATCTTTCGCCACCATGAATTAATTCACGAAGAGTGTGTCCAGAAACTAACTCCATAACTATGTATGGCGCTGGCTCTTCACCGGAATCATAAACAGCGACAATTCCTGGGTGGCTCAAACCTGCAGCAGCGAGAGCTTCTTTCCTAAAGCGCGCAACAAATGTTTGGTCTTTAGCTAAATCACTACGAAGAAGTTTTACTGCAACTTCGCGCGAAAGTCTTGTGTCTTGCGCAATATAAACATCGGCCATTCCGCCAGTGCCTATCATCTGACCAAGTTGGTAGCGATTGCCAAGTAGCGTGCTCATGCGTTGGCGGCTCCAATCTTTGTCAGTTTAGTTTCTGCGCTTTCAACTACATCAGCGATAACAACGGTCACATTATCTGGCGCACCATTTATATATGTTGCATCGATGAGAGCTGAAATCGCTACATCGCGATCTTTGCCTTTGATTAAAGATTTAATCTCTTTCTCGTTTAAAACCCCACTTAGACCATCGCTGCAAAGCAAAAAACGATCCTTTGGTTTAACGTCAAAAAGTTGAAGCGCTGCTTCTAAATTGCCTTCGCCCATGAGCGCTTGAGTGAGCATCGAGCGCTGAGGGTGATCGGCAGCTTCAGCAATAGAGATTGCTCCTTTGTTTAGCAACTCTTGCAGAACAGTGTGATCGGCGCTTAGCTGTTCTAAAGCGCTTCCTCTTAATCGATATGCGCGTGAATCGCCGACATGCAAAAGTGCTGCACTTTGACCTTGAATAAAGAGCGCTGTAAGAGTTGTTCCCATTCCAGAAAGCGCAGGATCTTCATTAGCGACGACTCTTATTTGTTCATCAACTGTGTAGAGAGCGTTCAGGAAGAGATTTTCAGCAGAATCAGAATCAATTTCCTCAGATGAAATAATCGGAACAATTGTTGCTAGCGAATTTATTGCGGTGGAAGAAGCGACTTCTCCACCTGCATGTCCGCCCATTCCATCTGCAACTGCAATAACTCGTGAATCGATAAGGGCTGAATCTTCATTTCCAGTTCGAACAAGTCCAACGGCTGATCGCGACGCAGCTGCAAAAAAGTATTGGCTCACAACTCCTAGGGTAATGGGAGAAATTAGAAGGCGGCACGCGGTGATACCTCGCTCGGCTATCCTTAACCAATGAGCACGTACGCCTACTTAGGACCAGTTGGTACCTTCACAGAGGCGGCTCTTAAGAAAATCACTCAAGGCTCTGACACCCGAATTCCTTACGCCAATGTGACTGCCACCCTAGATGCAGTCCGAAGCGGTGCTGCAACCTACGCTCTTGTCCCAATCGAAAATTCAGTTGAGGGAGTCGTTGCCAGAACTCTTGATGAATTGGCGACAGGTGAGCAACTTGTAATCGCAGGCGAAGTAACCCTTCCTGTTTCATTTGCACTTATGGTGCGCCCGGGAAATAAAGAAGTTAAACGGATCGCAACGCATCCTCATGCAGAATCTCAATGTCGGGCCTACGTTGCAAAAAATTATCCGCACGCTGAGTTAATTCCTACCGCATCAACAGCTGCAGCAGCAGAAGCAATTTCTCGTGGTGAATTCGATGCAGCAATTGCGTCGAGCGCCGCCGCAGAACACTTTGGTCTTGAAGTAATTGCCGACAACATTGGTGATAACAACGGGGCTGTGACTCGCTTTGTTTTAGTTCAAAAACCGGGTGTCAGGACAAAACCCACAGGCCATGACCGAACTTCACTTGCAGTCTTCATCGATATTGACCATGCAGGAGCGCTCCTTGAAATCCTTTCTGTATTCGCAAAATATGAAGTAAACCTGACATTTATTCAGAGTCGTCCAACCGGTCGCGAACTTGGTCACTACCATTTCATCATTGATGTCGAAGGACATATTGATGACCAGGGTGTGGGTCAATCAATTAAGGATCTTGAAGAGATCTGCGACGAGATTAGATTCTTAGGTTCATATCCACGAGAGGTTCGTTAAGAATGATTGATATTAAGTTTCTGCGCGAAAACCCTGATGCAGTACGCGCATCTCAAAAAGGTCGTGGTGAAGATGTTTCAATTGTGGATAAAGTTTTACAACTCGATGAAAAAAGGCGCACCGCAATTACAGAATTTGAAACTTTGCGTGCTGAACAAAACACTCTCTCAAAATCTGTTGGTGCAGCTAAAGGGGGCGAAAAAGAAGCGCTACTTGCTAATTCGAAGTCATTAGCTGAAAAAGTTAAAGCAGCAGATACAAAGCGAGCAGAGGTTGAAGCAGAAGCCAACGCTGTAGTGATGCGGCTTTCAAATTTACTTGATCCCGAAGCCCCTATTGGTGGAGAAGAAGATTTCGTAACCATCGAACACGTCGGGACTCCTCGTGATTTTGCCAAGGAAGGTTTCCAACCAAAAGATCATGTTGAACTTGGAAAACTTCTTGGTGCAATTGATACAGAGCGCGGCGCAAAAGTTTCAGG
>CAIMUD010000044.1 GCA_903844585.1 uncultured Actinomycetes bacterium
GTCAACATCGGCGCCAATCAACTTCACGCCATATTTCGCAAGTGTGCCTAATTCGTATAATCCGATTGCTGCGTTAAGAGCTGTTTGGCCGCCTAGCGTTGCCAGTACGGCATCAGGTTTTTCCTTAATAATTATTTGTTCAATAAACTCCGGAGTGATTGGTTCGATATAAGTAGCATCAGCAAACTCGGGATCAGTCATAATTGTTGCAGGATTTGAATTAACTAGGATTACGCGAATACCTTCTGCGCGGAGAACACGGCATGCTTGTGTACCCGAATAATCAAATTCGCATGCCTGGCCTATTACGATCGGTCCGCTTCCGATTACTAAAACACTTTTGATTGATGAATCAACAGGCATTAAGAGGCCCTCATTCTGGCCGGATATTTTTGCATCAATTCAATAAAACGATCGAATAAATAACTAGCATCATGCGGACCCGCTGCGGCTTCTGGATGATATTGAACGCTAAATGCTCCTCGCTCAAGAAGTTGCAAGCCTTCGACTACTCCATCATTGAGTGAAATGTGCGTGACTTCGCCAGTACCAAATACAGTGGAGAAGATTCCCTCAGTCGGTGCTTTCAAAGCAAAACCATGATTATGCGCTGTAATCTCAACCTTGTTCGTTTTCCTATCAATTACCGGTTGATTGATTCCCCGGTGACCAAATTGCAATTTATACGTTTCGAATCCAAGTGCTTGACCCAATATTTGATGGCCGAAACAAATTCCGAAAATTGGAATCTCTGACAAAAGAATTTCACGAACAAGGTCGACCACCGATGTCATAGTCGCAGGATCCCCTGGGCCATTCGAAAGAAAAACACCATCTGGATTTATGGCACGAATCTGTTCGAAGGTACAGTCATATGGCATGACATGTGTCTCAACCCCTCGTTGAGCTAATGCTCGTGGAGTAGCGCCCTTAATTCCCAAATCAATTGCTGCAACTGTGAATTTTTTGTCACCCTCTGCCGGCACGATATAAGTCTGCTTGGTAGAAACATCTTCGCTTAGATTAGAACCTGACATTTGAGGTTGTTTGCGCACTTCAATAACCATCTCTTCGCGAGTGAGATTTTTACCAGAAAAAATACCCACACGCATCGCACCACGATCGCGTAAATGCCTAGTCAATGCACGCGTATCAATTCCGGAAATACCAACAATTTTCTGAGCAATTAACTCATCTTCTAAAGATTTTTCACTTCTCCAATTGCTAGTAACTGGAGAAGGATTTCGCACTACAAAGCCTGATACCCAAATTTTTTTAGATTCATTGTCATCTTTATTCATACCTGTATTTCCGATGTGAGGCGCCGTCATGACAACAACTTGCTTGTGATACGACGGGTCGGTCAAGGTTTCTTGGTATCCCGTCATGCCGGTTTGAAATACCGCTTCTCCAAAGGTAACGCCTTCAAATGCCCAGGATAATCCTTCGAATATTCTTCCGTCATCGAGAACTAAAAACGCTTTGCTCATAAATTATCTTCCGTTAGCAATTGCGCATTGAGCAGCGAAGGAACTCCTTTGAAGAAAGTTTCAGAAATCATGCCAGGGAGTTCCATTCCATGAAAAGGAGTATTCCGACTACGTGAGGCTACTA
>CAIMUD010000045.1 GCA_903844585.1 uncultured Actinomycetes bacterium
TATCCAGTTGGCATGTTTGTACTTATGGCACTCGGACTCAATATTGTTGTCGGAAAGTCAGGTCTCCTAGATTTAGGTTATGTCGCTTTCTTTGCAATCGGCGCATACACGATGGGTATTCTCAGCACGCTTTATGGCTGGAACACATGGGAAGCGATGCCCTTTGGAATTCTCTTTGCAATGTTGGCTGGTGTATTACTCGGTTTACCTGCTCTACGTTTGCGTGGAGATTATTTAGCCATCATCACTCTTGGGTTCGGTGAGATTATTCGAATAATCGCCTTGAACCTATCGGTAACAGGTGGACCTAATGGAATTCCCGGCATTCCAAATCCACCGTCAATATTTGGTATCAAATTTGATCTTATGAATCCAGCTCACTACTTCTGGATAGTCTTGATAATGATTTTGTTAGTTATCTGGATGATTCGCAGACTCACAGTCCGCAGACCTGGGCGCGCTTGGGAAGCAATCCGTCAAGATGAAGATGTTGCTTCACTAATGGGAGTTAACACTCTTGTTTATAAACTTTGGTCATTCGTAATTGGAGCTGCGATTGGCGGGGCAGCTGGGGTTATCTTCGCTTCAAAAGTTATGGTGATTGCGCCACAGATGTTCAACTTCAACGTCTCTGTTCTTATTCTCGCCTGTGTTGTTTTCGGCGGAATCGGAAATATTTGGGGCGTTGCCGCGGGCGCAGCGATCCTGGCATATCTACCTGAGCGAATCCGCTTTATTTCAGATGCACGTCAGCTAATTTTTGGTTTGGTCCTTATCTTGATGATGAACCTAAGACCTGATGGCCTTCTGCCGCGCAAAAAGCGAGAAAAGATTATTGAGAAGGGTTCAATGTAATGACACAAAAGATCCTTGAACTCAAAAACGCAACAATCAAATTTGGTGGAGTAACAGCGCTTAATGAGGTTAACTTCCACGTTAACCAAGGAGAAATTTGTGCGCTCATCGGTCCTAACGGAGCTGGCAAGACAACTGTATTCAACGTCGTTACAGGTGTTTATCCGCTAACTTCTGGTCAGATACTTTTCAATGGAGATGATTTAGCTGGCAAGAAGAAGCACCAGATCACCAAAACAGGGCTGAGCAGAACTTTTCAAAATGTTCGCCTATTCGGAGAGATGACTGCACTTGAAAACGTCCTAACGGCGTCAGATGTTCATAAAAAAACCGGATTAGTCGGAAATCTCTTTGGTACGCCACGTGCACGTCGCGAAGAAAAAGAAAGTAGACAGCGCGCATACGAGTTACTTGATTTTATGGGTATCGCTCACAGAGCAGATCAGCTTGGTAAAAATTTGCCATATGGCGATCAACGCAGACTTGAGATTGCCCGCGCTTTAGGGACTGAACCGAAACTCATAATGCTCGATGAACCTGCCGCAGGTTTTAACCCTGCCGAGAAAATTGCTTTGGCGCAAACGATCAAGAAAATTCGTGACGCTGGCTACACGGTCCTACTGATTGAACACGATATGTCATTGATTATGGGAATATCGGATCGAGTCGCAGTATTAGATTTTGGTCAAAAAATCGCAGATGATGTTCCATCGGTAGTACAAAACGATCCAAAAGTAATCGAGGCCTATTTAGGAGCGCCGTCAGATGCGTCTTGAAATTAAAGATTTACATGTGCACTACGGCAAAATTGAAGCGATAAAAGGCGTATCTGTTGTCGTCAATCAAGGCGAAATTGTCACTCTTATCGGTGCAAATGGCGCCGGTAAAACAACGATACTTAAAACGATTTCTGGTTTGAGAAACGTTTCTGAGGGTTCGATTATTTTTGACGGTCATGAAATAAATAAGATCCCGGCTCACGAGAGGGTCGCCTTAGGTATCTCACAAGTTCCAGAGGGGCGTGGAATTTTTCCTGGCATGACAGTGTTGGAAAATTTGGAGATGGGAAAGTTCATCCGTAAAGATCGCAAAGCGGAGATGGATGAAGATCTCGATAAAATTTACTCACTCTTTCCAAGGTTAAAAGAACGCACAAGCCAACCAGGAGGCACACTTTCGGGCGGCGAGCAACAGATGCTTGCGATGGGACGGGCGCTCATGGCTAGACCGAAAGTTCTACTTTTGGATGAACCATCCATGGGTCTAGCACCACTTATGATTGCAAATATTTTCAATATCATCACAGAAATTAATAAGTCTGGTGTAACTATTTTGCTTGTTGAACAAAATGCGCAACAAGCGCTACAGCGTGCTGATCGCGGATATGTTTTAGAAACTGGAAATGTTGTCAAAGAGGCAAAGGCTGCAGATTTGCTTAACGACCCAGTTGTTCGCGAGGCGTACCTCGGAACTGGCGCGCACTAATCCTTACCCTCTATCGCTAAAACTTTTGCTGATGACGCTACGCTCTATCAGCCAGTATCAGACAAGTAATCCGAGCAGTGCAAGTTCTCTGTCCAGATTCATCAGTAATTACGATTTCGTAGCAGCAGAGGGTCTTTCCAAGAGATACCGGCGTAGCAACTGCAGTAACTATTCCTGATGTTGCAGATTTGTGATGCGTAGCGTTGATATCTACGCCAACGACTCTACGATTTTCACCGGCATGTAATTGCGCGCCAATTGATCCAAGTGATTCAGCGAGCACCACATTTGCACCACCATGCAGAAGTCCAAAGGGTTGCGTGTTGCCCTCAACTGGCATCGTTGCAACAAGTCTCTGTGGTGAAGCTTCAACTATTTTGATGCCCATCTTTTTATCGAGAGCACTAGAGCCGCGTTCGCCAATGATTGCTAAATAGTCAGGTTGCGTCATAGTTCGAAATAGTAACTTGTTGGGGGAGAGTTACATAGGATGGCGCCATGACAGCCAAGCGCTTGTTGCTCATTGATGGCCATTCGATGGCCTATCGGGCATTTTTTGCACTGCCTGCAGAAAATTTCACAACGGCGCAGGGGCAACACACCAACGCGATTTATGGCTTTGCGACGATGCTTATTTCATTGCTCAAGGATGAAAAGCCAACGCATGTGGCTGTCGCCTTCGATGTTTCAAGAAAAACATTTCGAAGTGAAATTTTCCCTGAATATAAAGCTAACCGCGCCAAGACTCCGGATGAATTCAGATCTCAAATGTCATACCTACATGAGCTAGTTGAGGGATTTGGAATCACGCAATTTGAGCTAGAGGGATATGAGGCCGACGACATCATCGCCACAATTGCCAAAAAGGCAGAGAGTGAAGGCGCAGAAGTATTTATCTGTACGGGAGACCGTGACAGTTTTCAATTGGTCAATTCAAAGACGACCGTCCTATATCCAAAGCGCGGTGTAAGTGAAATGGCGCGCATGAATCCGGATGCGGTTCAAGAGAAGTACGGAATGTCGCCAGCACAATATCCAGACTTTGCTGCGCTACGGGGAGACCCAAGTGACAACCTTCCTTCAATTCCAGGCGTTGGCGAAAAGACTGCGGCGAAGTGGGTTGTTGAGTATGGATCCCTAAAAGCACTTTTATCTAAAGCCGATGAGGTAGGTGGCAAGGTAGGCCAATCACTTCGTGAGAATATCGATAACGTAAAACGCAATCGCGAGCTCACTCAACTTATTCATGATGCGCCCTTCGAATTTTCAGTAGATGCGCTGGCTTGGAATGGTGTCGTTGAGGATTCGCTCACACCTCTCTTTGCAAAACTTGAATTCAAAACCCTTAAAGACCGACTTACGCCGATTCTTGATAAAAAGAGCGTCCGAACTGCGAAGATCGCTGAAACTGCGCCTTCACTTTTCACCTCTGAGATTGATGGGGGAGTTCTTACTCCAGAAGAGGCTTCCAAGAAAATCACCGGCCATAGCGGTGCCATAGCAATTGCTTACGAATTACATGAGAATAAGTTGCACCGATATGCAGTTGCATTTTCAAATTCTGATGTTGCGATTGTCCATTCAAAGCAGATGGGCAAATGGGCTACGGATACTTCGATAGAAAAAATTGCGCATGATGCCAAAACTCTTGCCCGTGAAAATGGTTTACTGGGTGTTACCTTTGATACATCACTTGCTGCCTATCTTGTAAATCCCGGAGTACGTGCGCAGGAGCTAAAAGATTTACTCGAACGTTGGGGTGATGGATCAGCTATCGATGAAAGCTCAGCCGAAAGTGCACTTCTCACCAGTGCCGCCGCACTATTTAGTCTGCGTGATTCATTATCTAAAGAGTTAGCCGATCGTGGGCTTATTGATTTATACAAAAATCTTGAACTACCTGTCGCCGATCTGCTGGCAATTATGGAGAACCGTGGGATTGCAGTTGATAAGAAATCGCTCGAAAAACTGGCTCTATTCTTTGAAGGCGAAGTTGATAGAGAGACAAAGGCGGCGCATAAAGCTGCTGGTCACGAATTCAATGTGGCTTCTCCCAAACAACTTCAGGTTGTACTTTTTGATGAGTTAAAGTTACCTAAGACAAAGAAGATTAAGACTGGCTTCACAACCGATGCCGAAGCACTCGGTTGGTTATTCGAACAAACTAAGCACCCGCTTCTTGAATCCCTCTTGCGCATTCGCGAAACTAAAAAACTTGGCACAACTGTTGAAGGTTTATTAATAGAAATTGGCCCAGATAAGAGAATCCATACCCACTTTGCACAAACTATTGCTGCTACCGGTCGCTTATCTTCAGTAGGGCCAAATTTGCAAAATATTCCGGTACGCACTGAAGAGGGCAGAAAAATTCGCGAGTGTTTTGTTGCTGGTGATGGATATAGCGCATTGCTCACCGCTGATTACAGCCAGATTGAAATGCGCATCATGGCTCACCTTTCACATGACAGAGCTCTACTTTTGGCCTTTGAATCCGGTGAAGATCTTCATGCCACTGTCGCAGCTGAAGTCTTTGGAGTTAAAGCCGCAGATGTTGATCCAGAGATGCGCCGGCAGATCAAAGCGATGTCTTATGGTCTTGCATACGGATTAAGTTCTTACGGTCTAGCAGTTCAACTTGGATTGACTCCACCTGCAGCACAAGATCTTATGGATAAGTATTTCAAGCGTTTTGGTGGCATTCGTGATTACTTAAAAAGCGTTGTAGATGAAGCGCGCAAGGTTGGTTACACCGAAACGGTGATGGGAAGACGGAGATATTTGCCAGATCTTCTGCACGATAACCGCCAACGTCGTGAAATTGCAGAACGTATGGCGCTTAACGCTCCGATTCAAGGATCGGCGGCTGACATCATCAAACAAGCAATGCTCAATGTTCAGCGAGCCCTCATCGAATCAAAGTTGAAATCACGCCTTCTCCTGCAGGTACATGATGAGTTAATTCTTGAAGTTATGGCTGGCGAGGAAGAGAAGCTTTCAGCTCTTGTACGCACTGAAATGGGTTCTGCATATCCGCTCAAAGCGCCTTTGGACGTAAATGTTGGAATCGGCAAGAGCTGGAACGAAGCAGCCCACTAGTAGCTGCCTTTCTACGCACGGATTTGCTAGGCGGGTTCTGCCAACCGTAGTCTTACGCCCGTTCTGCTAGAAAATTTCTGGCGTCCTATTACTTTCTATCCCTACGGAGCACCTTGTCTAATTTAGTTAAAACATCACCAGTCGTAGCAGTAAACGACATCGGATCAGCAGCAGATTTCCTTGCAGCAATCGAAGGCACAATTAGAAATTTCAATGACGGAGACCTCGTTGAAGGTACTGTCGTTCAAGTAGATCGCGAAGAAGTTCTTCTAGATATTGGTTACAAGACAGAAGGCGTAATTCCTTCACGCGAACTCTCAATCCGCCA
>CAIMUD010000046.1 GCA_903844585.1 uncultured Actinomycetes bacterium
CCAAACCTAGTCCATGCCTGCGGGCACGGTCAAACCGGCCTAAAGGCGACTAGATCTGGTATCTCTGCTGTACGGCCTATTCGTCCGTTCCACAGCAAGGAGCGTAACTATAGGGGCGCCGGCGCTAGGGGTCAAATCGAGGCAGACGAAGGCTTAAATATTAAAAAATGAGGTTTTTATGCGTAAAAAGTGGGTTAAATAAGCTCAACTGCTGCAAGGTCTCTTTTACCTTTTCGTAAAACCGCATATTTACCGCATAAAAAGTCACTTTTTGAGAGTGCGAAATCTTCGGCCACAATTTTTTCATTGTTGAGATATGCGCCACCTTCTTTAACGATGCGACGTGCAGCTGATTTAGAATCAACAACTCCTGTCGCAACTAAAAGGTCCACCCACGTTGGTATTTCTGCACTTTTAGCAACGCTAGTGCGTGGGAGTTCGGCAAGCGCCGATGAAAGAGTGGCTTCATCAAGTTCGGAAAGCTCACCTTGACCAAAGAGGGCACGCGCAGCGGCTTCAACCCGCTCACAAATTTCTACGCTATGTACGAGTGATGTGAGTTCGCGTGCAAGTGCGCGGTGAGCCTCACGCGCGCCTGGGTTTTCGTTATGTATTTGCTCAAGCGCCTCAATTTCAACACGTGGCTTGAAAGAGAAGACCTTTATAAAATTAATCACATCTTTATCATCTGTATTTAGCCAATACTGAAAGAAGGCATACGGCGAAGTCATCGCGGGATCGAGCCAGATACTTCCTCCTGCCGTTTTACCAAACTTTGTCCCATCCGCCTTTGCAAGCAATGGAATTGTTAGCGCGTGGCCGCTACCTTGTTCAACACGTCGAATTAAATCAAGACCGCCAACAATATTGCCCCACTGATCGGAACCGCCTAGTTGAAGGGTGCAATTGTTGCGACGGTAGAGTTCGAGATAATCAAAAGATTGCAGCACTTGATATGAAAACTCAGTGTATGAAATACCGCCGGCTTCTAGCCGCGAAGATACGGAATCTTTTGCAAGCATCTGGTTGACGCTGAAGTGTTTTCCAACATCACGAAGAAATTCAATTGCCGAAAGCGGTGAAGTCCAATCGATATTATTTGCTACCACAGCAGGATTTTTTGGAGCGTTAAAATCTAAAAACTTAGATACCTGACTTTTGATACGACCAACCCACTCTGCAACAACATCCGTTGTATTGAGAGAGCGTTCTTCATTCTTGCCGCTTGGGTCTCCAATTAGCCCTGTGGCTCCCCCGACGAGTGCAATTGGATTATGACCCGCAAGTTGGAAACGACGAAGGGCCAGCAAAACGACGAGATTGCCAACATGTAAACTTGGAGCCGTCGGATCGAAACCGATGTAGAGAGTGATTGGTTTCTTAAGAGCCTCGCGCAAGGCAACCTCATCCGTAGATTGCGAAAAGAGCCCCCGCCATTTGAGATCGTCGAGCAAATCAGTCGCCAAAGTCATGCCTCCATCATGCCGTGGAAGGCTTTTGCTGCGGCTGAGAATTCTTTCGTGTTCTCGGAAAGCTGGCTCTGGAGATCAGAAAGCTGGGTCTTTAGCGCGCTAGGTGCTGTACCACCACGCGTTGTGCGCGAAGAAAGTGCTCCATCAACTGATAGAACTTCTCGGACCGAACCTGTTAGGGCGGGATGAATCGCGGCAAATTCAAAATCAGTGAGCTCATGTAGCTGACGTCCTGTTTTTTCACATAGCGCTACACATTTGCCAGCACATTCATGAGCAATTGCGAATGGAATGTGTGCGCGAACTAAGAAATCTGCGATTTCGGTTGCGAGAGAAAAACCAAGTGGAGCTGCCTCCAGCATCTTTTTGCGATCAAAGGAAGTTGTTGCAACCATACCTGTCACAGCAGGAAGTACGAGCGCTAGCGTGTCAAAAGAATCAAAGAGCGGCTCTTTATCTTCTTGAAGATCTCTGTTGTATGCAAAAGGTAGGCCCTTTAACATCGCTAATACACCGGTGAGATTTCCAATAAGACGCCCTGCTTTGCCTCGTGCAAGTTCAGCCATATCAGGGTTCTTTTTCTGGGGCATGATCGAGGAGCCGGTGGAGTATGCATCAGCGACTCTCGCCCAACCAAATTCAGTCGTGGCCCAAATGCACAATTCTTCTCCGATACGTGAAAGGTGCACGCCAATTAATGATGCGATGAACAAAGCCTCGGCGACAAAATCCCGATCACTAACGCCATCAATACTGTTTGGAGAACTCGACCTGAATCCTAAGGATTTCGCAGTCTTCTCCGGCGCAAGTGCGAGTGAAGAACCAGCTAGCGCGCCTGAACCGAGAGGACTAACGCTTGTACGTTTTAGCCAATCCTTGACTCTATCTAAATCGCGCGCAAAGGCATGTACATGTTTTGCAATTTCGTGGCCGAAAAGAATTGGTTGAGCATGCTGCATATGTGTAAATCCTGGCGCTGGTGCATCCGCATATTCAGTAGCTTTATCTATCAGAGCTTTTTGCAATTGCGTAACTGCCACGGCAATCGCAATCATGTGATCAATAGCGTAAAGCTTAACATCAGTTGCAACTTGGTCATTACGGGAACGACCAGCACGTAGCGACCCACCAACTTCTCCAAGTTTTTCAATGAGTCCGCGTTCTAGCGCGCTGTGAACATCCTCATCGGTTTCGCTCGGTTGAAATTTTCCTGCTGCAACTTCTTTTAGCAAATCCCCCAACGCAGCCTTGATTTCGGTTGCAACTTTCTTCTCTAGGAGTCCGTTAGCTTCTAGGATTTCAAGATGAGCAAGAGATGACCGTAGGTCATACGGTGCAAGGCGCCAATCAAAGTGAACGCTTCTTGATAGAGCAAAAACGGCATCGGCCGGTGCGCCAGAAAATCTTCCACCCCACAGCGCCATCACTTACTTCTTTCTCTTGCTTGCATAGGAGAGCAATTCTTTCGCTAAATCAGCTCCGCCCGTAGCTTTCTTCGAAACAACTAGAACCGTGTCGTCGCCTGCAATAGTTCCGATGATGCTGGAAATTCCTGAGTTATCTAAGGTGCTGGCCAGATACTGCGCTCCGCCAGGTGGTGTTCGTACAACGGCAAGATTGCCTGAGGCTTGAACCGAGAGAATGAGTTCTGAAGGCAGCGGCATCGAAGCAGTGATTGCGCCATCGGAACTTCCTGTAATGACATAAATGGAATCGCCCAGTGAATTACGGCCACGTACCGCACCGATTTCTTCAAGATCACGACTAGCAGTTGCTTGCGTGACAGCGAACCCGGACTTCTTAAGGAGTTTGACCAAGTCAGATTGCGAATGTACAAAACCAGCCTTAATGAGAGAAATCGCTTTGGCCCGACGTGCCGAAACGCTCTTTGAATTTAGAACTTTAGCCATGTTTTACCTCCACCAATGAATCAGCCAACAGCTTCATAAATTTTTCAATTTGTAGCTTGCTCACATTTAGCGCTGGAGCAATGCGAATCGTTGATGGATTTACAGCATTAACGATGACTCCTTTTGCCAACAGATAATCTCTAATAGAAGCTGAAATCTCCGAAGTAAATTCAATGCCGAGCAGTAAGCCAGATCCTCGAACTTCTTTGACGCCTTCAAAGTTAGAAACTTTTGATTTAATTAACTTCTCATATTTCTTGGCGCTCGCAAGTAGTCTTTCCTTCTTTAACACCTTAATAACGCTAAGCCCTGCAGCGGTAGCAACCGGATTTCCACCAAAGGTCGTACCGTGATCACCTGGGGCAAATAACTTAGAAGAATCACCCAATGTAATCATTGCTCCGAGAGGTAGGCCGCCACCTAGGCCCTTGGCTAAAGTGATTGCATCAGGCCTTATGCCTTCTTGTTCGTAGCCAAACCATTGTCCTGTTCGACCCATCCCTGTTTGCACACAATCAAAAACTAGTAGAGCACCATTTTTAGTACAGATCTCACGTAGCTCTTTCAAATATCCAGTAGGCGGAACAATCACACCAGCCTCCCCCATGATGGGTTCAACGATAACCATTGCTGTCTTTTTACTGACTGCACGGTTCATCGCTTTCGCATCGCCAAAAGGGACGTGTTTTATATTCTTCAGCAGCGGCAAGAATGCAATCTTCTTGGAATTTTGGCCAGTCAACGACAGAGCGCCAATTGTTCGACCATGAAATGCTCCGGTAGTTGCGACAATATTCTTGCGACCAGTCTTTCGAGATAACTTAAGTGCCGCTTCATTTGCTTCAGCACCCGAATTACAGAAGAAAACTTTGGCGTTTCTATCGCCCGTGAGTAGTGCAAGTTCTGTCGCTAGCGCAATCGCATTAGGATGTGAAAAAAAATTGCTCACATGCCCAAGAGAGGAAATCTGCTTACTCACCGCTTTCACGATTGTTGGATGAGCGTGCCCAAGGACATTTGTTGCTATCCCGCCTAGGAAATCTAAATACTTTTTTCCTTGGTCATCAAAAACAACTAACCCCTTTCCCTTGACGAGATTAATAACCGGTACGCCGTAAGTGGGCGCAATATATTTGTTCCATTCGATCGTGAAATTCATTTAGTCACCAGCGTTCCGCCTTTGCCAGCGAGTGCATCTGCAAGTGCATCCGGATTAGTTCCATCAATGATTCTTACCGCCTTGGCTCCAGCTGAAATCGCATCTAAACAAGCCTTCACTTTTGGCGCCATACCTTTTTCAAAAGTTGATCTAAGGCTGGCTAATTCGGCCTGTGTAATAGTTGAGATAAGAGAACTCTTGTCGGGCCATGATCGATAAATTCCCTCAACGTCGGTCATGATGATTAAGGCATCAGCATCTAACGCACCCGCGATAGCTGCAGCGGCAATATCTCCATTGACATTAAATGCTTGGCTCGATGTTTCATCGCCGGCAACGGGAGATATGACGGGGATTTGGCTATCGGCAAGCATGGAAAGAATCACTTTGGTATTAACTCTGGAAATATCGCCCGCCCTACCAAGATCGACAGACGTTCCATCAACTAAGGTCTTTAACGGCTTGGCGAAAAGCGTTCCGGAATTTCTTCCAGACATAGCCACAGCGTTTACGCCGCAGGTGCGTAGAGATTTGGCTACCGCCGGTCCAACTTCATTTGAGAGGACTCTTTCAACAACGTCCATAATTTGCGGAGTTGTATATCGAAAACCGCCGATTAGATGCGAAACGATTCCTGCGCTTGTGAGTGCGGTATCAATTTGGGGTCCTCCGCCGTGAACAATAACTGGTGACACCCCATTAGAAATTGCCGTAGCAATAGCCTTTGCAAATACGCCATTTTTATCTGACATTGCGTGTCCACCGAATTTGATAACAATCATGTTGAGTACGCCGAATTCTCATGAACATAATCGTGGGTCAGGTCATTGGTCATCACAGTTGCATAACTTTGACCGATGTTCATATTTATAAGGATCTCGAAGCCACGGCCTTCAAATGAGACCGTGTTTTTATCAGCAAAGGGAGCGCTATTTTTTGCAACCTGAACACCGTTGAGGCTCACATCAATCATCTGCGAATCCATGGTTGCATTTGCAGTTCCGACAGCGGCTAGGACTCTCCCCCAATTGGGATCTGATCCAAAGATTGCACATTTAAGCAGATTGTTTCTAGCGCATGCTCGCGCAATCTCAACAGCATCGCTTTCACTTGCTGCTCCCTGAACATTTATTGAAACACTTTTAGTCGAACCTTCAGCATCGGCAATAAGTTGGGATGAGAGCGAAGCACAGACCGTCGTCAGTAGCTCTTCTAGAACCTTGGGTGATAATTCAATACCGGATGCGCCAGAGGCCATTAGTAATACAGTGTCATTGGTGGATGTACATCCATCTGAATCAATTCTATTGAAAGTTCTATCCGTAACTTTTGCGAACACTTCCTGAATTTGTGAGGAAATCACTGCATCCGTCATGACAACGCAGAGCATTGTTGCAAGTGCTGGAGCGAGCATTCCTGCACCCTTTGCTATTCCTGTCGCGGTAACGCCTCCTTGGATAGCAGTTGCAACCTTAGGGACGCTATCGGTGGTCATTATTGCTTTGGATACGCTCTCCAGCGAAGTGTTATTTAAAAGCGGTACCGTGGAATGGATTCCGGCCAAAATTTTATCCATCGGCAATCTTTCACCAATCAGGCCCGTGGAGCAGACAATTACTTCTCCCGATGAAACTTCTAATACGTTACTCACAACTTCTGCCATCTTATGAGTATCGGCAAAGCCTTCTGGCCCCGTACACGCATTAGCTCCACCTGAATTTAAAACTACTGCTCTCACTTGTTTACCCTTGATAACTTCCTTAGACCAAATAACGGGAGCTGCAATAACTTTATTTGTAGTGAAAACTGCTGCAGCATCGAAGCGTGGGCCAGTATTTGAGATAATCGTTAGATCAAGAGCACCACTACTTTTTAGCCCTGCCGCGACCGCGCCACCCACAAAACCGTTCGGGAAATGTGTGACCGTCATGAACTTAGACCGTTAATAGGTAATCCGGCGCTCTCTTTAAGACCGCACATAATATTTGCGTTTTGAATAGCTTGGGCCGCCGCGCCTTTTCCAAGATTGTCGATGGCAACGCTGACCACAAGACGATTCGTGTGGGTATCGACAGCTACTTGAATGTGGACGTTATTTGTTCCAAGAACCGACGAGGTTTTAGGCATTTCACCTATCGGTAATACCGTTACAAATGGAGAGCTTGCATAGAAATCTGAGAATAGCTGGCTCATTGATTCTGTTGTCACAGATTTTGTGACTTTTGCGGTGATGGTTGCCAAGATGCCTCTCGGCATTGGAGCCAAGATTGGAGTAAAAGAAATCTTCGCTCCTGTTGATTCCTCTATCTCTGGGGTGTGCTGATGAACTCCCCCAAATTTATATGACGTCAGAGAGCCCATAACTTCGCTGGCTATTAGATTTATTTTTGCGCTTCGGCCAGCACCTGTAGTGCCAGAAGCTGCAACCACAACAACATCATCTAAATCGATTGTTGATGAAGCTGGTGATATCCCAAGGGCTACTGCAGTTGCGTAACATCCTGGATTTGCAACTTTAAAAGCTTTGGCAATTAAATCTTTTGCACCAGGTAATTCGGGCAAACCATAAACCCACGTTCCTGCATGCTCGCCTCCGTAATACTTTTCCCATGACTTTGGATTTTTCAATCTAAAATCGGCTCCAAGATCGACAATTTTTGCAGTAGTTGGAAGCTGCGCAATGACTGATGCAGATTCACCATGCGGCAGAGCTAAGAAAATAAGGTCGCACTCTTTGAAATCGACCGGTTTATATTCACTGAACTTTTGACCAGAATATGAAACTAATCCGGGATGAACTGAAGTGATCAACTCCCCTGCATTGGAATGTGCAGTAATAGCTTTAACTTCAAATGTGGGATGGGAAGCCAATAATCTTAGAAGCTCTCCACCGGCATACCCACTTGCGCCTATTACCCCAATTTTCATGGTTCTAGAGTAACTCAGGATTTATAATTATGCAAGAATCTGCATAATTATGCAGTGCGAAGAACGGCCCCAGTAACCTTTTCGGCAGATAGAACTGCAGCTTCCCGTGCAGCGCTTATTTCGGCTCCCGTGAGAGTGCGATCGGTTGCTCTGAAGACCAAGGTGAAAGCTAGGGAAATCTTTCCATCGCCAATCTTGTCGTAGCGATCGAAAAGGGAAATGGATTCGAGTAGGGGTCCTGCGCCCTTCTTTAGGGCGCTTTCTACTTCTGCCGCCGCAACGCTCTGATCAACAACTAGCGCGACATCTTGCAGCGCAGCCGGCATGGTGCCGACCCCTGTCGGGCGAACACGTGGTGACTCAGGAAGAGCTGAGATATTTACAACGAAGGCAGCTGAGCGTTCTGGAAGTCCATATTGTGCAATCACACGCGGGTGAAGTTCACCTGCATGGGCTACAGCTTTTCCGTTGATTTGAAGTTCGGCGCAGCGACCCGGATGCCATGGCGCAAAGTCACTTCTAGAAACTGTCCACTCTAGATTACATAGTTCAAGGATTTGCTGCGCATATGCAATTGAATCGCTCCATGTATATGCGCGAGATTTACCTTGCCAATCCTCTATCTCGCTCTTTCCTACAAGTAGAGCCCCTACGTGAGTCGGTTGAGGCGGTACTGAAGCAAATAATTTTGCGAGTTCTTTATCAGATGGCTTCTTTACAAGCGCCGGAGAAACCGAATCGACCAGGGGCTGCGTATTTCTAAATATCGCGCCCATTTCAAAGATTGCAAAATCCTTTGCACCTCGCGAGATGTTACGAGCGGCAACTTCAATAAGTCCGGGCAGCAGGTGTGTTCGCAGAACTGGCGCGTCTTCTGACATCGGATTAGCAATCTTGTACGTGGCTGCTCTTTCACCAACATAACCCATCGATGCAATTATCTCTGGATGGGTAAATGGGAATGTTTGGACTTCGGCAAAACCAGAATCAGCAAGGTAGAGCGCGATCGCGCGCTTGCGCTTCTGCGCAGCGCTCAGAGATGCGTGCTTAGGCCTTGGAGGAAGAAGTGAAGGAATCTTGTCGTACCCAATCATTCTTGCGACTTCTTCTGCCAAATCGCATGGTGCAAGCAAGTCACTTCGCCAGCTTGGCGGCGTAATTTTAAATTGATCAGTAACTGTGCAACCTACAGTCTGCAGAACAGCCCCAATTTCATCACTACTCAAATTTAAACCAAGAACAGAATTTATATATTGCGGATTTAGCTCTATATCGCCCGGAACGATTGGCTTACCGGCAATAGAGGTAGAGACATGAGTGGCTCCACCATGAGATATCAATAACTCAACAGCGCGCGCTGATGCGATCTCCGCCAGTGCTGGATCCACTGCTCGTTCCAGTCTGCGCGAAGCCTCTGAAGATAATTTATGTCGACGTGAATTCTTGGCAATACTTACCGGATTAAATCGCACGGCCTCAAGTGCGATATCTGTTGTTGTAGCTGAAATTTCTGAATCAAGTCCACCCATCGTGCCGGCAAGTGCTAATGGAGCTTTATCATCGAAAACCATTAGGTCATCGGGATCCAGGGTTCGAACTTGACCATCTAGGGTCGTAAATTTTGCCTCGCGCCCTGCTTTAGCAATCCTTAATCCGCCGGATATTTTCGCCTTATCAAAAGCATGGAGTGGTTGCCCTAACTCAAGCATCACGTAATTTGTAATATCCACTGCCAAAGAAATCGCACGCATACCGCACTTTTCAACACGCAATCTCATCCAAAGCGGGGTAGACAATTTACCGTTAAATCCAGAGAGCGTACGAAGATAAAAGACCGATGCATCCGTTGGCTCTGTGATTTTTGCACTTATCCCTTTACCCGTTTCGGCAAAAGATAGCTCCTTAATTCGCAGCACAGGGTCGGTAAATGAAAGGTTTAACGCCCCAGCTACTTCTCTTGCTAACCCGCGAATACTTAGGGCGTAGCCCCGATCCGGATTAACAGCAACATCAAAGATGGTGTCGTTAATTTCCAAAGTTCTAATTGCGTCGTCACCAATACTGAGCGCATCTTTTGCGAAGGTCATGATTCCTAAATGATCCTCCCCCAAGCCAAGTTCGCGGGATGAGCAAATCATTCCGTTACTTGTCTTGCCATAAGTTTCGCGTGCTGCAATCTTGAAATCACCAGGAAGTACTGCCCCAGGAAGTGCTACGACAACGAGGTCTCCAACCTTGAAATTTGTAGCCCCACAAATAACATAGCGAGTAACTTTCTCGCCGCAGTTGACTCCAACGTATCGAATTGGTTTCTTAAATTCGGTAATTTCTTCAATCGTAAGTACTTCGCCAATCAGAAGTGGGCCAGATAAGTCTGATCTTTGTTCGATAACTTCTTCCACTTCAAAACCAACGCGTATCAGTGCGGCTGCAATTTCCTGTGCCGATAACTTTGCTGGGATATCGACGAATTCCTTAAGCCAAGACAGAGGCGCGCGCATTAGAGTCCCACGCCAAATTGTCGTGTGAAACGAAGATCGCCTTCGACTATGTCGTGCATATCTGTTATTCCATGTCGGACCATCAGTGTGCGTTCGAGTCCCATGCCAAAGGCAAAACCTGAAAATTCATCAGTGTCGATCCCGCATGTTTGTAGAACTTTTGGATTGACCATTCCACAGCCGCCCCACTCAATCCATCGGCCATTAAAGAAAACATCTACCTCAGCACTTGGCTCTGTGAAAGGGAAGAAGGATGGGCGCAGCCTTGTAGTGACATCATCACCAAACATATGTTGGGCAAAATTATCTAAGGTGCCTTTGAGATGAGCCATCGTTATTCCACGATCAACAACCAAGCCTTCGACTTGATGAAAGACAGGGCTATGCGTTGCATCGAGCTCATCGGCTCTGAAAGTTCTGCCAGGTGAGATTACATAAATCGGCGGTTGTTCTTTAAGCATTGTGCGGATCTGGACTGGTGAAGTTTGGGTACGCAGAACCATGCCTGATGAAAGTGGCTCGAGATAGAAAGTATCTTGCATTGTTCGAGCTGGATGGTCGGCTGGAATATTAAGCGCATCAAAATTTAGCCAACCTGCTTCAAGTTCAGGCCCCTCTTCGACGCTAAAACCTTGTTCGATAAAGAAGTCACTTATTTCATTTTTGATAATAGTGATCGGATGTAATCCACCTTTGTGAGATCGTTTCACTGGCAAAGTGATATCAACGACCTCTTCGCGCAAAATCTTTTCATCACGAATTCCTTCTAGTTTTAAAGTTGCCGCCTCTAAGGAAGTACTCATAGCTATCTTGGCATCGCCAATAGCTTTACCTGCGGCAGCTTTTTCATCTGCTGCAAGAGAACCAAGACCACGACTTGCCAGAGCGATCGGTGATTTATCGCCCATATGCGAAAGGCGCGCTTCTTTGAGAGCGTCCAAATCGGTTGCAGCTGCAAAGGCCTTTTCTGCGCCACTTACCCAGGATGCAATCTCTGTGGGATTCATGTTGGTAATTCTAATGGCTCGTGTTTGGCGAATGCGGGAGATTTCAGCTTTTTGAAAGTGTGTACATAACGATTGATGCGGCAGCTGAAAGATTGAGGCTTTCGGCGCTCCCTTTCATTGGAATATTTACCTGGATTACATCCTCGGAAAGTACAGCGCCAATGCCTCGCGCTTCGTTGCCAAAAATCGCAATGCAATCCCCGTTAATTTTTAGATCAGGAAGTGAAGTTTTTCCGCTTGCGTTTAGCGCAATTTTCATAGCGCTAGGAAAAGCCTTTGAAATTTGCTCAAATGTTATGCCTGTGAAGAGCGGTACATGCCAGAGCGAGCCAGCAGTTGCTCGAACAACTTTCGGGGAATACATATCTACGCTGCCACCTGATGCGATAACTGCGTCAACTCCCATAGCATCTGCAGTGCGCAAAATTGTCCCAGCATTACCAGGATCCTGAATTTCATGAAGGTAAATGAGTCTTGAATTTCCTGTGGTCTTGAAATCTTCAAATTCGTTACTTGGGAGTGTGCAGATAGCCAGGATTCCTTGAGGTGTGATTGTCGATGTCATCGCTGCCATCACAGGTTCGCTAACTTCCAGTACATCGGTATTGGATAAATCCAATCCACGTTCATCTAATCTAGAGCGACCACTTTCAGTCAAGTAGAGATGCTTAATCTTGGGACCGCCTTTTGCTTTGAGCGCCTCAGTCGCACACTGCAAACCCTCGGCAATAAACTCACCGTGCTCAGTGCGCTCCTTATTCCCCCGTGAATTGATTAGAGCCTTCACCCGCGCTATATGTGGCGAGTGAAGGCTCTCAATCATTTACGAGTTACTTACGCAGAAACTAGGCTCTTGCGCGCAACCTCAACCAATGATTTGAAAGTTTCTGGATCATTGGTAGCGATATCTGAAAGAACACGACGATCTACTTCAATCCCTGCAGCCTTAAGCCCCTGGATGAATCGGTTATAGGTAAGACCGTTTTCTCGAGAAGCAGCATTGATTCGCTGAATCCAAAGCTGGCGGAAGTCACCCTTCTTATCTTTACGGTCATTGAATGCATAAACCA
>CAIMUD010000047.1 GCA_903844585.1 uncultured Actinomycetes bacterium
AATCTGCCGCTGATCCAATGTCATTAACTGCAATTACTGGTGAAGTAGTCAAAATGCTCCGTAGGGATAGATGAGTAGTAGGGACAGGGAGCGCTAAGGGTACGGTTTTACGCGTTGCAAGGTCAATTCCGTGCGTATAAACAGCCTCACCCCCTGCGCAAATAGATAGAATCGCAGGAAATGCATAGATACAGAGAATTACTCCGATTCCCTAACGCATGGGTGCTGATTTTGGCTGCCCTGCCTGCACGAATTTCATACGGAATGATCGGTCTAGCAATTTTTTTCAAGACAGAACAAGAAACTAATTCAGTAGCAATAGCTGGATTAGCAATTGGTATCAACTCATTAGCTGGTTCCATAACCGCAGGATTGCGCGGTTCGATTATGGATAAATGGGGTCAGCGATGGCCCCTTCGAATTTTTGTTCCAAGTTATGCAGCCATGTTGTTAGCGCTGAACATGGCACATGATCAAAACATTCTTTTGATTGCAGCATTCGTGCTTGGAGTAACAGCACCACCAATTAATCTTTCAGTCAGGCCTCTTTGGAAAGATGTTGTACCTGCAGATTTCTTAAGAGTGGCATACGCCGTGGATTCAGCAATTATGAATTTCGCATTTTTCATTGGGCCTGTACTTGCAACAACCCTTGCTCTCTCCTCACACCCAGGTTCGGCACTGAGTACCGCATCAGCAATGATGTTTATCGGCGGTACCGCTCTTGGTCTTAGTTCTATTTCAAAGAATTGGATTCCCGAGAAAAAAGTTAAAGGCGCCGTCTCATTATGGCGTTCGAAACCATTGCAACTACTGATGATCGAAGGCTGCTTCATTGGATTTGGTTGGGGATTATTTGATGTTGCAGTTCCTGCATTTGCGACTCTAGAAGGATTCCCGCAACGAACAGCATGGATTTTCGGAGCCATGGGCGTAGCAAATGTTGTAGGCGGTTTACTTGCTGGACTTGTTTCAAAGAACCGTTCGGCACTTGCCACTATGCGTAAAACATATTTGATGTGGTTTATTGTTTCGATTCCAATTGCATTTACTTACCCCGGTTGGTCTATGGCAATCTTTGGCGCTGCCCTTGGTTTAGTTGGTGGAGCAATTCAGGTTTTCTACTGGGAAGTTATGGAAGCCGTCCGTCCTAAGGGTTCGCAAACAGCTTCTCTCGGTTGGCTTTGGAGTGTTGAAGGAAGTTTCATGGCATTGGGTTCGGCCCTTGGGGGTTATTTATCAGAGACGTTTTCCCCACGCTTTGTGCTTGCAACTACATCTGTATGCATCGGATTCGGTTTTATTGTTTTATCACTTGGCCGAGAACGACTCAAAGCAGCCAATCGCATTCCGGAAGCAGATGAAGATTTAGAAGCTATGAAAGATAATTTGCCAACTATTAATTAATGGGCTGCTTCATTCCAGCTAGAGCCAATACCTATGCTGACATCTAAAGGTGCTTTTAATTCAAAAGCGCTGCCCATGCCTTTTCTCACTAACTCTGAGAGAACGTCTACTTCCCCAGGTGCTACATCGAAAATAAGTTCATCGTGCACTTGCAACAACAGCTGTGACTTCAATTTGTTCTCTTTAATTAGGCTATCCACATTGAGCATTGCTTTCTTAATGATGTCG
>CAIMUD010000048.1 GCA_903844585.1 uncultured Actinomycetes bacterium
ACAAACCGTCTTATCTAGAAAGACTATTTCTTTATCGGGATGAGCTTTCGCCAATCGAGAGACTAAGTTGAGCTCAGTGCCGATCGCCCATTTGCTTCCGGCGGGGGATTCTTCAACGGTACGAATTATTGCTTCGGTACTGCCCACGACATCTGCGATTGAGACAACTTCGTGTTGGCATTCTGGATGAACTAGGACTTTTACACCGGGTAGTCGATTGCGAACTTCATTTACAGCATCAACGGTAAAGCGCCCGTGCACCGAACAATGTCCGCGCCATAAAATCACTTTAGCGGCGCGAATCTGATCAGGGGTGAGTCCGCCCATCGGCTTCCAGGGATTCCAGAGAACGCAATCAGAGAGCGAGAGTCCCAGAGAAAGTACGGCAGTGTTGCGTCCTAAATGTTGATCAGGCAAGAAAAGGATTTTCTCACCTTTGCTTAGCGCCCATTCCATTGTCTTCTTGGCATTAGATGAAGTGCAAATAGTGCCGCCATGTTCGCCAGTAAAACTCTTGATTGCTGCAGATGAGTTCATGTAAGTAACGGGAATAGTTTTATCCGCTACACCAAGTCCGGAAAGTTGGCTCCAGCATTCTTGTACTTGATTGGCGGTAGCCATATCTGCCATCGAACAACCCGCTGCCAGGTCAGGCAAGATAACTTTTTGATTAGCAGAGGTCAAAATATCCGCGCTCTCTGCCATGAAATGAACTCCGCAGAAAATTATGTATTCAGCTTGTGACTGTGCCGCAGCTGCTTGCGCTAACTTAAATGAGTCACCGGTGATATCTGCAAATGCAATAACTTCATCGCGTTGGTAATGATGGCCAAGCACAAGAGCACGATCACCAAGAGCTGCACGCGCGATCTTGGCGCGTGAGACTAGATCAGGATCGCTGGCTTCAGGCAGTTCACCGGTACAAGAGACGCCACGTTCTGATTCCAAATCTTGGCCGCGCCCGAGCAGCAACAAGTTAGTCAGTGAACGGCTCTGGATTGAACCGCCCTGAACCGAACCGTTTTGAGTTGTGGTCATAGCCACATTCTCGCTCATAAATGGCGTTGCTGTCGCATCGGCGCAGTTGGGCAGGTAGGCTAAGCCCATGACAACTGAGACAACCACAACTTCAACATCAATCGCACTTACCGATGTTGCCTCTGCCAAGGTAGCCGCGCTCCTCGCTCAAGAAGGTCGCGATGACCTTTATCTGCGCGTTGCCGTACAACCAGGTGGATGTTCTGGTCTTCGCTACCAGCTCTATTTTGATGAGCGCAACCAAGAAGGCGATATCGCCCGTGAATTCGGTTCTGTAAAAGTAGTTGTCGACAAGATGAGCGATCCATATTTGATGGGCGCCACAATTGATTTTGTAGAAACTATCGAGAAGCAAGGTTTCACAATCGATAACCCAAATGCACAAGGCTCTTGTGCTTGCGGCGATTCATTTAATTAAAGATAAACGTTTACTTTAATTTAACGTTATGAAAATTGGCGTTGCAGGCTCTGTTGGCCTTGATCATTTAATGACTTTCTCAGGAAAGTTCACTGATTCACTGGTTGCTGGGTCTTTGGAAAAAGTCTCACTCTCATTCTTGGTAGACGGCCTGGAAGTCCGACGCGGGGGATGCGCTGCAAATATTGTTTTTGGAATGGGAGTTTTAGGTTTAAATCCCATCCTCATCGCAGCAGTTGGTATTGATTGGCCAGATTACGACGCTTGGTTGTCAAGGCACGGAGTAGATACATCGCATGTATTGGTTTCAACGAAATTACATACTGCGCATTTCATGGTCACGACCGATACCGAACTAAATCAGATAGCTTCATTCTTTCCAGGTGCGATGTCTGAAGCACGCAATATCGAGTTAGCGCCAATAATGGATAAGACCGGCAAATTGGATTTGATTGTAATTTCTCCAGATGACCCAGAAGCGATGCTGCGCCACACAGAAGTAGCCCGCCAAATGGGTATTGCAATAGCTGCTGATCCATCGCAGCAAATGGCCCGCATGAGCGGTGAAGAGATTAAGCAATTGATAACAGGTGCAACTTATCTGTTTTTAAATGAGTAC
>CAIMUD010000049.1 GCA_903844585.1 uncultured Actinomycetes bacterium
TGATATTTGGCAGCAATACATAGTCATTATCAACGCTGCGATAGCGGCAATTCTCGGTTCGGTAATTGGCTGGGAGAGAGATCGCGCCGGAAAATCTGCAGGACCTCGAACAATGGCGCTGGTCGGTTCCGCATCGGCTGCAGTTGTTGCAATCGGTGCCGTGCTCGATAAAAATGCGCAGTTCGGTGATCCAACGCGAGCACTGCACGCGATAATTACTGGTATCGGTTTTCTCGGAGCAGGTTTAATATTCACAAATCGAAGTGGTGGCACTCAAGGGGTGACAACGGCGGCAACCGTTTTTGCAACCGCTGCGATGGGAGTGGCGGTAGGCCTTGGTTTCCAAATTGCCGGGGTTGGTTTCACCCTGATTATTCTGGCTATTTTGCGATCAACCCAAGTAATCGAAGCGGTACCTCGCCGCGGAGAGTAATTATCTCTTTTTGATAACGCTTTTAATATCTGGCGTTTTACGCTCAAGTTGATTGACTCCGCCTCATGAAAGGCATAAGTTCACGCTTAGAACTGGGGTCAATCCCCAATTCCTTTATCTGAATTCGGGGGAAATCAGTGTTTAAATCCAAGTTAATGAAATCAGCAGTTGTTGCCGTTATGGCGACTTTTGCAATCGGATCAACTGTTCCGAGCGCACCTGCAGCATCTAAGTCAATTGAACTTTTGATCTCTGCAGATACAAATATTCAAACTCTCTGGAATACAGTTTTGATTCCAGCCTTCGTCAAGGAATATCCGGGATACACCGTAAACGTAACTTTCGACCGTAACGGACTTCGCGATGCTCAGACATTTGCCAAGATCGTGGCTGCGAAAGAAACACGTCGCGATCCAGGTGTTGACCTAATCGACGGCGGTATCGCTGGTCGTCTTGCGCTGGCAAATATGCTCTACAAGCCAAGTGCAAACTTGATGCCAAACCTAAAAGATGTAAGCAAGGTATTGGTCAAGCAAGGAAATGGCCAGATTCCTTACCGCGCATCAACAGTACTTCTTGCTTACAACTCAAAGAATGTAACCAAGGCTCCAAAGACTCTTGATGACCTTCTAGCGTGGATCAAGGCCAACCCAGGCAAGTTCAGCTACAACGTTCCATCAGGTGGCGGTTCTGGATATTCATTCGTACAGACTGTCGTGGATATGAACCTCACAGCAGAAGAGCGTCTGTCAATGTCGCTTGCCGGAAATAAAGATATCCAGGTCAAGTGGGCTAAGGGTCTTGCAACTCTTAAGGATCTCAACAAGTACACCTACGGCAAGAACGGAACATATCCAGCAAATAACGCTGCGACTTTGAACCTCCTGGCAACTGGTGAAATTGATATGGGAACAGTTTGGTCTGATCAATTCGCATCAGCCAAGGCTGCCGGCACCATGCCTGCAAATATCAAGGTAACTGCAATCAAGAGCCCATCACTTACTGGTGGACCAGCTTGGTTGGGTATCCCAATCAACGGTGCAAACCGCACGGGCGCTCGTTTGCTTGCAAACTTCGTTCTTTCACCAGCGATGCAGAATGCAATCATGGGTGGTGCACTTAAGGGCATCCCTGTTGTAAATCTTGCAAAGCTCGATCAAACACTTGCTGATGGAGTAAGAGATGTGGATGTCACTGACATGCGCGCTCCTTACTTCCCAGCAAACTCTGATGACCTAAAGAGCGCTTGGTCGCTTGCTGTTCCAGGTAAGTAATTACTTGAAACCTAGTTCCAAATCAGAAATGACGAGAGGAAATTGTGACGACAACTAATACTGTCGCCACGAAGGAGGGCTTTGCGGAGGTTAAATCCGCAAAGCTCTCCACTCTCGGTTTTTTTATGGCGCTGCCGCCAGTCTTGCTGATCATTCTCTTTGTTGGCCTGCCGATCTTTGTCGCTTTTATTTTCAGCATTGGTTACACCGGCGGACCGAATCGAGTTATTTCGATTATTGGGCAGGATATTTTCCAGAAAAATAAATGGTGGGGAACTGCCGATGCCTACATCGCAGTATTCAAAGATGCACGGTTCTGGCCTGATTTTGCTTTAACACTCGTGGTTACCTTCGTCTCGACGACTGTGGTTTTAACCATGGCGTTAGGCATGGGGCTCTACCAACGCATTAAAGGTGGCAAAGTCGCCTCAATCTTGAGCATGCTCTCACTCGTTCCACTATTTGTTCCAGTTGTTATCGCTGCTTATGCCATCGCACAGTTTTACAACGGTGTTGGTTTTATGCGTACGATTATGGCTCAGTTCGGAATCGATTTTCCAGTCATCACCGCAACTCGAAATGCAATTGTCATCGGTACGATCTGGACTTCACTCCCATTTGCGATCTTGATGATTACGTCAGGTCTGCAATCAGTACCAAATGCGTTGATTGAGACCGCCCAGGATGCTGGTGCCAGCTTTATGCGCATAGTCCGCACCATTCTTATCCCTTTAGCTTTCGTTCCAATTGTTATCGCTGGCACATTTACCGCGATCGGGATCATGGGATCTTTCACCGTTCCACTCTTCCTTGGTCCAAATCAACCAACTATGTTGGGCGTAGAAATCTCAAACTTCTTCACTGCATATAACAGACCACAACAATCCATCGTGATGGCATTTATCATCTTTGCGGCAGCATCGGGTATCGCTGTTATTTACATCTGGGCAAATATCCGCAGCGCAAAGCAGAGTGGACGTATCTGATGGCCAAGCGCGATAGCAATCTAAATCTGCAAACCGGCAGTTTAATAACTCGCATCTTTATCAGTTCATTCGTCGCTTTCATGGCAGTCTTTATCTTGGGGCCACTTATTTGGTTAGCCTTTCAGGCCTTTAGCACCACATGGACCTTCCCTAATCTAAAACCAGATGGCTGGACCTTGATCTGGTGGAAGCGCGTCTTTGAAACACCATCCATGGTTGCGGCAATCAAGAATTCATTTATCACTGCGCCAATAGTTGTTTTAGTCTCTGCAGTAATTTGCTTGCCAGCTGCCTACGCCGCCGCGCGTTATAACTACATTGGCCGTCGCGTCTTTCTTATCGGCATGTTTGCCGCTAACTCTTTTCCAAAGCTTGGCCTCTTCGCATCGATTGCAACTTTGTTCTACACGCTAAACCTGATGGGAACCATGGTCGGCGTAATCATCATCCAGTTGCTTGGCACAATTATTTATATGACATGGATTCCGGCAGCAGCATTTGCAGCTGTTCCAAAGAACTTAGAAGAAGCCGCTCGCGATGCTGGCGCTTCAAAATTCCGCGTCTTCCGCGGAATCACTCTGCGCATTGCTGCACCTGGAATTCTGGTTGCCATGGTCATGTCATTTATCTCAGCCTTTGATGAGGCGCAGGGTACCTACCTTGTCGGCTCACCTCAGATTTTTACTATGCCAACTGAGATGTATTCACTTGTTTTAACTTACCCAGTCCAGATTGCAGCGGTCTTCTCAATTTTGCTTGCCGTTCCTTCAGTAGTTCTGATCGGTTTGGCTCGTAAGCACATCATCGGCGGACAGCTCGCTGAAGGATTCCAAATAAAATGATCACTACGAAAGGCGCAAAATGAGTAACGCAACACATGGTCTTGAGCTCATCGGACTCAGAAAGATTCTTGGTGGTCGCGTAATCATTGATGATTTGAACCTCATCGTTGAAAAGGGAGAGATGGTCTCGTTACTTGGCCCATCTGGGTGCGGTAAGACCACA
>CAIMUD010000050.1 GCA_903844585.1 uncultured Actinomycetes bacterium
CAGATTCAATACTAAATGAAATCGCAAAATCAGATGTCATCCTTCTTGGAGCTGTCGGAGACCCAACGGTTCCAAGTGGAGTTTTAGAGCGTGGCTTATTACTCAAATTACGTTTTGCTTTCGATCATTACATTAATTTGCGTCCTGCTCGCTTAATGCCTGGCATTATTTCTCCTCTTGCAACTAAACAACCAATTGATTTCATAGTCGTCCGCGAAGGAACTGAAGGACCATACGTCGGAGCAGGCGGAGTTCTTGCAGAAGGAACGGATGCGGAAATTGCAACGGAGGAGAGCCTCAATACCCGTCGTGGAGCAGAGCGTGTTATTCGCGATGCCTTTAATCGTGCGATGGCGCGTGATCGCAAGAAACTCACTTTGGTTCATAAAAATAACGTTCTTACTCGTGCTGGTGGATTGTGGACCCGAACATTTAATGAAGTGGCTAAGGAATTTCCACAGGTAACTACAGATTATTTACACGTAGATGCTGCATCTATGTTCTTTGTTACTAACCCAGAACGCTTTGATGTAGTTGTGACTGATAATTTATTTGGCGATATTTTGACTGATATTGCAGCAGCAATCTGCGGCGGTATCGGTTTGGCAGCTTCTGGAAACATTAATCCAACTGGAAAATTTCCTTCAATGTTCGAACCAGTTCATGGTTCAGCACCTGATATCGCAGGAAAAAATATTGCAGATCCAACTGCCACGGTTATGTCAGTTGCGATGATGCTTGATCATTTAGGGCTTAGCGATGCTGCTCGAGATGTCGAGCGCGCAGTTGCCGCAGACCTTGCAAGCCGTGGTGATAAGAAGCGCAGCACAAGTGAAGTTGGAGATGCGCTAGTCGCAGCGTTATAAAACTATGAAAATTTCATTAAACCCACAAGCAAAAGAGTCCACTACTCGTGATGCACTAGTTGCTGAAGGTGGCTTTGGAAAGTACTACACAGACCACATGGTTGTATGTGAGTGGAGCGAAAAAGAAGGTTGGTCTGAACCTGAACTAAAGCCCTACGGACCAATTTCACTTGATCCTGCCACAGCTGTATTTCACTACGGACAAGAAATTTTCGAAGGCATGAAGGCTTATCGCCAGCCAGATGGTGGCATTGGATTGTTTCGTCCAGATGCAAATGCGCGTCGTTTTGCAAAGTCTGCCAATCGTTTGGCACTACCTGAAATGCCAGAATCGCTATTTATAGAAACTGTGGAAACACTTGTTAAACAAGATGCCGGTTGGGTACCAAACAAAGTTGGTGAATCTTTGTACATCCGTCCATTTATGTTTGCAACTGAAGTTGGTTTAGGAGTTCGCCCTTCTAACAAAGCGTTGTACATGTTAATAGCAACACCTGCCGGTGCTTATTTTGATCCTTCAAAAGCTGTCAGTGTGTGGATTTCAACTGAATATGTTCGTGCAGCACAAGGCGGAACAGGTGAAGCAAAGTGTGGGGGAAATTACGCAGCTTCACTCATTGCGCAAAAGGCAGCAGCGAAAGAAGGCTGCGATCAAGTTGTGTGGATTGATGCAAAAGAACGTAAGTGGATTGAAGAAATGGGTGGCATGAATCTTTACTTTGTTAAAGGTTCGGGCACGAATGCAACAGTTATAACTCCAAAATTAACAGGAACATTATTACCTGGTATTACTCGAGATTCGATTCTCTCAGTTGCGAAAGACCTTGGTTATAAGACTGAGGAAGTAATGCTCAGTATTGATGATTGGCGAGATGGTGTTGCATCCGGTGAAATAACGGAGATTTTTGCGTGTGGAACTGCTGCTGTTGTATCTCCAGTAGGTACTGCAAAGAGTGCAATGGGTACCTGGGTTACAGGCGATGGGCAACCAGGAAAAATTACTATGCAAATTCGTAATCACCTTCTTGGAATCCAGCACGGTTCAATTGATGATTCACATCATTGGATGCACAGGGTCATCTAATGCCTGTAAATGACACCTTTCACATTTATGACACAACCCTGCGCGATGGTGCTCAGCAAGAGGGTTTAAATTTATCCGTTCAAGATAAGTTGGCAATTGCCCGCCACCTAGATGATCTTGGTGTTGGTTTTATCGAAGGTGGATGGCCTGGAGCTAATCCAAAAGACACAGAATTTTTTGATCGGGCAAAAAAAGAG
>CAIMUD010000051.1 GCA_903844585.1 uncultured Actinomycetes bacterium
GCGGTGTCGCCTCAAGTCTTGGTAAAGGTTTAACGGCTTCTAGTCTTGGGAGACTTCTTGTAGCGCGTGGAATTCGCGTAACGATGCAGAAACTCGACCCATATCTCAACGTTGACCCAGGCACTATGAATCCCTTTCAACACGGTGAAGTTTTCGTAACAGATGATGGCGCCGAGACAGATCTAGATATTGGGCACTACGAACGTTTCTTAGATAGAAATCTTCACGGTTCGGCCAATGTGACAACTGGACAGGTCTATTCGCGAGTTATTTCACGTGAACGTCGGGGTGAATACCTTGGTGAAACAGTCCAAGTAATTCCCCACATCACCAACGAAATCAAAGAACGCATTCTCGCTATGAATTCGGCCGATGTTGATGTTGTCATAACTGAAATTGGTGGCACTGTGGGAGATATTGAATCCCAACCATTTTTAGAGGCTGCTCGCCAATTACGCCAAGAAGTTGGTCGGGATAATGTTTTTTACCTGCATATCTCGTTGGTTCCATATATTGGTCCATCCGGTGAACTTAAAACGAAGCCGACGCAGCACAGCGTTGCCGCGCTGCGAAGTATTGGTATAGCCCCTGATGCAATTGTTCTGCGATCAGATCGTCAGATTCCAGATTCAATAAAGAAGAAGATTTCGCTAATGTGCGACGTTGATGTAGAAGCAGTCGTTGCAGCTGTCGATGCTCCTTCAATCTATGACATTCCAAAAGTTCTATTCTCTGAAGGGTTGGATTCGTACGTAGTACACAGACTCTCATTAGGTGGACATGGCGTTAAATGGGGCGAATGGGATGAACTTCTTAAAAAAGTTCATAATCCAAAACATCATGTGAAAATAGGCCTAGTTGGTAAGTACATTGATCTACCTGATGCATATCTTTCAGTTTCTGAAGCTTTAAGAGCGGGCGGTTTTGCTAACAATGCAAAAGTTGAAATACTCTGGATCCCAAGCGATGACTGTGAGAGCGCGGAGGGCGCTAAGAAAGCCCTTGCTGAAGTTGATGGTATTTGCGTGCCGGGAGGATTCGGTATCCGCGGTATTGAGGGAAAACTTGGTGCGCTTAAGTTCGCACGTGAAAACAAGATTCCAACCCTTGGGCTGTGTCTAGGATTGCAGTGCATGGTTATTGAAGCCGCACGCAACCTTGCTGGAATCGCTGATGCCAATTCTGCAGAATTTTTGCCGGATACGGGCACTCATGTCATTGCAACCATGGATGATCAAAAAGATATTGTCCTCGGTGATGGTGATATGGGTGGAACGATGCGACTTGGTTTGTATGAAGCAATACTTACCCCTGGCTCGATAGTCGCAAAGACCTACGGCGCAACGGCAGTATCTGAAAGACATCGTCACAGATATGAGGTTAATAATCTCTACAAAGATCAACTTTCAGAGGCCGGTCTTGTCTTCTCTGGTGTGTATCCAGAGCGAAATTTAGTTGAATTTGTGGAGTTACCTTCCGATGTGCATCCGTATTATGTTGGAACACAGGCACACCCCGAGTTACGCTCTAGACCCACTCGACCTCATCCGCTCTTCGTTGGGCTCGTAAAAGCTGCAATCGCAAGAAAAGGTTAATAATGCGCATAGGCGTACCAAAGGAAATCAAGATCCATGAGTACCGCGTAGCTTTAACCCCCGAAGGAGCATCGGAATTGGTGCGAGCTGGACATGAGGTTGTTGTTGAAAAAGGTGCAGGCCTTGGCTCTGCTCTAGTTGATTCTGCGTATATCGCTGTTGGTGCAAAGATCGAGCCAGATGTCGAGAAAATTTGGGGCGAGGCGGCGATGATTCTTAAGGTAAAAGAACCAATCGCAATTGAATACCCCCGAATTCAAAGAGATCAGATTCTCTTTACCTATCTACACCTTGCCGCTTCTAAGGAATGTACAGATGCGCTAGTTGCAAGCGGTGTTACTGCGATCGCATATGAAACTGTAAGCGTCAATGGTTATCTACCGCTATTAGCCCCGATGAGTGAAGTGGCGGGAAGACTCGCAGCGCAAGTGGGTGCAAGCGCATTGCAAAAACCTCATGGAGGTCGCGGAGTTTTAATGGGGGGAGTACCGGGAGTAGCCCCGGCAAAGGTAGTTGTAATCGGAGGTGGCAGCGCAGGACTCAATGCTGCTGTCATTGCACTAGGTATGGGAGCAGATGTGACTATCTTGGATAAGTCAATTCCGCGACTTTCATATATTGATTCGCTCTATAGCGGCCGTATCAAAACCCTAGCTTCAAATTTCGCAGCAATTGATCGCGAAATACAGTCAGCTGACTTGGTCGTAGGTGCAGTACTTGTGCCAGGTGCGAAGGCGCCCAAGCTTGTTTCAAATGTGCAAGTTAAAAATATGAAACCAGGTTCTGTCTTAGTAGATATTGCAATTGATCAGGGCGGATGTTTTGAAGATTCCAAGCCCACGACACACGCCCAACCAACCTTTGAAGTACACGGTTCAATTTTTTACTGTGTAGCAAACATGCCAGGTGCTGTTCCAGTTGCATCAACGTATGCCCTCACAAATGCAACTCTTCCCTATGTCCTAGCACTAGCTAATTTTGGTTGGCGTGATGCGCTAGATCGCGATCAGGCACTAGCTTTGGGGCTCAATGTCCATGCGGGCAAGGTTACCTATCCTGCTGTAGCAATCGCTCACGGTTATGAAATTTGATTTAGCTAAGAAAAGTTTTCTCGATTACCTGCGAATCGAACGTGGTTTAGCTACGAACTCGATTTCTGCATACCAACGTGACCTCGACAAGTTTTTTCAATTTTTGATAGACGTAGACTACGAATTCGATTCGATTGATCACAAGGGCATTTCCAAGTTTGCCGTTCATCTAAAGGCCCAAGGCTTATCTGCTGCAAGTGTTAACCGCACCATTTCCGGAGTCAAATCGTTTTATAAGTACGCAACGCGTGAATTTGGCATAGGTAATCCGATGGGGGAGATTGAACGAGCAAAGCTCGCTCGTAAATTGCCTAAAGCACTGACAGTCTCAGAGGTCCTTTCATTGATTGAAGGCGCGCTGCGCGAAGGTGATCTTGTTTCACTTCGAGATTACGCAATTCTTGAAATGCTCTATGGCAGTGGGGCTCGGGTAAGTGAAATCGTAGGGTTAAATACCAACGATATATCCACTGCTAATTCGCCAGAAGGTGATATTCAAACGCTCAAATTACGAGGAAAGGGGTCGAAAGAACGATTAGTTCCTCTAGGAGGTTTCGCACAAAGAGCTCTATCTGATTATTTGGTAAGAGTTAGGCCTACGCTGGTAGGTAAATCTTCAAAAACAACAACTGCACTTTTCCTTAATACACGAGGTAGTCGACTCTCGCGTGTAAGTGCGTGGCAGATCGTTTCCGATGCAGCCGATAGAGCGGGCTTGAAGGGAAAAATATCTCCACATGTTTTTAGACATAGTTATGCCACTCATTTGTTAGATGGTGGAGCAGATATTCGTGTTGTGCAGGAGCTACTTGGGCACTCATCTGTAACTACAACGCAAATTTACACGCTAGTGACTATTGATAAAGTGCGTGAAGCGTACTCCTCAGCACATCCACGTGCACGTTAGAAGTTAGAAGTTAGAGTCCGCGTAAACGTCTGGCGAGAATACTTTGATCGCCTTTTGATTCGAGGTCAGCAATTATTACTGCAATAGATTCACGAACTATCCGTCCACGATCAACAGCAAGCCCAAGATCACCGCGAAGCGTTAAGCGTGCCTGATCTAAATCAAATAGTTCATCCGGTGATAGATAGACAGTGATTTTATCTTCATGGCGCTCACGACCTGAAGGTGATTTTTCAACAGCAGTAATGCGACGACGTGGAATAGAACGCACGCCCTTCTTGCTCTTAGATACCGCAGATGAGGCGGCAGGAATTGGCGCTGGCGCGTTGGCAACTTCTAAGGGTTCTGCAATCTGACGTACAGCGCTAAGGGATGGAGTATTGGCTTTAAATAGTTCGTCAGCTCCAGGCAAGCTTGCTCTGCGTGTCATTGTGCGCCTCCTCGTGCGATTAACTCTCGGGCCAAACGGCGATAAGAGGCCGCTCCACCAGATGATGATGCGTAACTTGTAATCGGTTCTCCCGCAACAGTAGTTTCGGCGAAGCGAATTGTCTTACTAATTATTGTCTCGAATACATCCTCAGGATACTTTTCAAGAATCGCACCTAATACTTCGCGGTTATGAAGAGTCTTCTTGTCATACATTGTTGCAAGGATGCCAATCAATTTGAGTTCAGGGTTTAAGAAGCTACGAACCTTATCTATGTTGCCCTTCAGTTCGATGAATCCATGTAGTGCAAAATATTCACATTGCAGCGGCACTAGGACTTCATCGGATGCCACAAGAGCATTAATAGTTAGCTGCCCCATTGTTGGTTGACAGTCAATGAGAATTACGTCGTACTCGGGTCTAAGACGAGCCAACGCGCGTTTTAGGTATTGCTGGCCACCGATTTCGGCACCAAGGGTAGTTTCAGCTGTACCAAGGTCGCGGTTTGCTGGTAGAAAATCCAAGTTTGCAACCGAAGATTTAAGAACGATCTCATCTACTTTTGCATCAGGTGTCATCAAAGCGTAATAGACGGTATTTTCTAGAGGGAGAGCATGGGCGTTAACACCAAGTCCTAGGGAAAGTCCACCTTGCGGATCGAAGTCAACAAGAAGCACTCGTCGACCTAGTTCGGCCAGCGCAGCTCCTAAGTTGATAGTGGTCGTTGTTTTACCAACTCCACCCTTCTGGTTGAAAATTGAAATAACCTTCGCTCCACCGTGTTCTGTAATGGGGGCTGGTATTAGGAAATTTTGAGGTTCCCGATTGAGCAGAGATGCCGTAGTAGAAACATCGTCATCAAATGTCGATTTAGCGTTCAAGCGAGAAACCTCTTTCTTCTTGGGCGCGACTCTAGTTTGCCCCGCGAACGGGTGCAAGTAACGAACCACCTTGAGAGTATGGTTCGCCAGTGGATATCGAATCGTCGCTAAGCGGCCAGGGTGAAGCGCAGTTAGTTGACGCGCCAGCTGAGGCGCAACTGGCAGAAGAGGTAGGAGCCGGTTTTAGCGTCCACCTAGATAATTTCGATGGCCCTTTCGACCTCCTTTTGCAGCTGATCTCCAGACACAAGATGGATATCACTGAGGTATCCCTGAGCGTAGTAACCGACGAGTTCATCTCCTACATTCGAGCTTTAGAGGTTAGTGGGGAAGGCTGGCGCCTCGATCAGGCGACTGAATTTTTGGTTATTGCGGCGACTCTTCTAGACCTCAAGGCGGCTAGGCTCTTACCAACTGGAGAAGTTGAGGATGAAGAAGACCTAGCCCTGCTTGAAGCTAGAGACATACTTTTCGCCAGATTGCTCCAATATCGTGCCTTCAAGGAGATAGCTGCCACCTTCCAACTGCGCATCGAAGCCGCGGACAAGTCATTTCCACGCGTGGTGGCGCTAGATCCAGCCTTGGCGGCCCTCTTACCTGAAGTCCTCATCGGTGTTGGGGCCGCACGATTTGCCGCCATCGCTGATCGGGTATTAACCCCTAAAGCCCCGCCTGTCGTATCTCTTTCCCACCTGCACAGCGCCCTTGTCTCGGTAGCCGAGGAGTCCAAGAATGTGGTGAGCGCTCTGCGTCGCTCCCGAACGATGAGTTTTAGAAACCTTTGCTCAGATGCCGACTCGACCCTTGTTATAGTGGCCCGATTCTTGGCGCTATTAGATCTTTATCGACAAGGCAACTTAAGATTCGAGCAGGTTATCGCCCTCGGTGAGCTCCAAATCAGCTGGAGTGGACCTGATGAGGGCGAGATCGAGACTACGGATGAGTTTGATATTCCGGTAACGCTTACCGATGAGAAGACAGATGGGGAAGAAAATGTCTAATCCAGAACTTGAACGTTCCATCGAGGCGATCCTTATGGTCGTAGACGAGCCAGTCACCGAGCTGACACTTGCTTCGGTCCTTGAAGTGACCGTCGACGAGGTGATTTCAGCTCTTGCACGTCTATCTGGAAGCTACGATGATCGTGGATTTGCCCTAAAAGCCATAAATGGCGGATGGCGCTTCTATAGCCACCCTGACTTTAGCGCCGTGGTCGAGAAGTTCGTGCTCGATGGGCAGCAAAATCGCCTTACCCAAGCAGCTTTGGAGACCCTAGCTGTCATCGCTTATCGACAACCAGTTTCAAGAGCTCGAGTCTCAGCTATCCGCGGCGTAAATGTTGAGGCGGTCATGAAGACGCTCGTAGCCCGTGGTCTTGTTGAGGAGTACGGCGTTGAACCGGAGACTGGGGCGATCCTTTATAAGACAACTAGCTACTTTTTGGAACGGCTAGGCCTAAATAGCCTGGATGACCTTCCGGCCCTTGCCCCTTATCTACCGGATTTAGATCGTCTAGATGAGGTTTTGGACTCTCTCACAGACTAGTAGACTCACACGCTCTATCCACCAGATGGGGGAGTGAGCTTGGAACCAGGCTCAAATTAAGCTGACTGTCGAGAATGGATAGCCGCAAATGACGCAGATGCGCCTGAATAAAATTATCGCCGACGCTGGAATTACTAGCAGACGAGGCGCTGATCAACTCATTATCGAAGGTCGAGTCAGCGTTGATGGTTTCGTAGTTCGTGAATTAGGCGCAAAGTATGATCCGGAGCAAGTGAAAGTAAGCATCGATGGTGAGACAATTACTCGTAGTTTGTCTAAGACTTATTTAGTACTTCATAAACCAAAGGGTGTTTTGTCAACGATGTTCGACCCCGAGGGGCGACCATCACTCTCTGACTTTATTGACCTAAGGACTGAGCGACTTTTCCACGTGGGGCGATTGGATAAGGACTCTGAGGGACTGATTTTGCTCACAAATGACGGAGATCTGACCTTTCGGGCCACCCACCCGTCCTATGGACTAGAAAAGACCTACATAATTGAGTTCGATGGAAAGCTGCCCTCGGGGGTTGATAAGACCTTGCTTAAAGGGGTCGAACTTGAAGACGGGATGGGCCGGGTTCTATCCTTTAAGCAACTCTCTCCTTCTTGGATAGAGGTCAGCATTCACGAGGGTAGGTACCACATCATCCGTCGTCTCATGGAAGCTGTGGGAGTACCGGTACTCAGACTGATACGTACAAGGTTTGGACCCATATCCCTTGGGGATACAGCCGAAGGACGATGGAGGGATTTAAATAGCGGTGAATTGGTTTCACTACAAAAGGCTTTATCTCTTTAATTATTTATCGGTTGCTAAGCGTTTTATATATAAATCTACAAATTGACTAAAAGAGGAGATCTGTAATTATTACCACTTTATCGATAATCGTCCCCAAAATTGAGCGTCAATGAGATTATTTTTGTCTATAAGTCTCTTTTACTCAATCCTTGGTTTTCCAGTAGCGATTGCCAGATCGCATCTAAGGTCGGTCTCTTTACACTAGAAGCAATAAAAGGTTTTATATTTAAACCGATAAAAAGATTCACTCATGATTTTGCGCGAGACGCTATCCTTGTTCGGTGTCGAGCGTAAAAGCAATCAGAGGGGCCACCCAAGTTGAGGAAAATACAGTTGGGGCCATTAACGCTGCCACCCGCGAACTTCTACTGGAGATGCTTAAAGCTAACAGTATTGAAATCGCTGATGTGATTTCTGCAATTTTTACCGCTACTGCCGACCTCAACGCTTGCTTTCCTGCCAGCGCAGCGCGTGAAATCGGCTTTACCGAGACCCCACTTCTTTGCGCTGTGGAGATTGATGTTCCTGAAGGGCTGCCGCGCGTAGTGCGGATCTTGATCCACGCCAATTTCGGCGATTCCAGGGCTGAAATTGCCCATATCTACCTACACGGCGCTAAATCACTACGTATAGATATAGCAAAGTAGTTCGATGGCGATCGCGAGCGTTCGAATAGTTGGTTCAGGGTTAATCGGAACCTCAATCGGCCTTGGGCTGGCCGCCAAAGGGCTTTCTGTGCAGATGGCAGATGCTGACCCAAAAGCTCAGAAATTAGCCCAAGATCTTGTCGGAGCGCATCGGATGCAAGCTACAGAGATGACGATTTTTGCTCTTCCGACCTCGGAACTGAAATCAGCTGCAGAGGCTGAATATGCACTAAACCCAGCATCGAAATTTATTGATATAGCTTCCGTAAAGACTAAATCTATAGTTGAGGTAATAAGTAGCGGAATTCCTGTGGGTAGATTTTGTCCAACGCACCCGATGGCGGGGCGCGAAGTTGGGGGAGCCCAGTCAGCTAGAGGAGATCTTTTTATCGGTCGCCCTTGGATTATCTCTCCGTGCGGTGTTGATGCCGATGTTATTGAAGCTACGAAGGAGATTGTTGAATTACTTGGAGCCAAGGTCTTCGCTCTGGAAGCCGCCGAGCACGATAAAGCGATAGCGCTGATTTCCCATCTGCCACAACTAGTGGCTTCACTCCTAGCCAAGCAGCTTCTGCACGGTGATCCAAATTGGCTTGAACTGGCCGGAGCCGGGCTGCGAGATACGACCAGAATCGCCGCCTCTGACAGCAAGCTTTGGAGCGAAATCACTTCTCAGAATCGTGATCAAATTTTGCCCTTACTAGAAATGTTGCAAATTGATCTAGCCAAGACAATTACAGCATTTAAGAGTGCAGATCTAGTTGCAGACTCCGTCTCAAAACTAATTCACGATGGCAATAGTGGCCGCAATCGGATTCCTGGAAAGCATGGTGGGAAAGCTCGCAATTACACGCTTCTGCCAGTGGTAATTGAAGATAAACCGGGCCAGTTGGGTGCTCTATTTAACGAATGCGCAAATGCAAAAGTCAATATTGAAGATTTAGCTATAGAGCATTCGCCGGGTCAATTTACCGGGCTAATCACGCTTTCACTATCTTCAGATGATGCTCAAACCCTTTTTAAACACCTACTTGAGTGTGGTTGGAACGTACACGCACCTCGTTAGACTTATCTCGGAATCAAACTATGTATAGATGTGGGTGAGTCAAAGTGATCGTTGTTGCGATAGACGGCCCTAGTGGATCTGGAAAATCTAGTACCGCAAAATTTATCGCCCAAAGAGCTGGTTGGAATTATTTAGATACTGGCGCTCTTTACAGAGCTGTAACTTGGTTGGCACTGAAGAACCACGCTGAGAGTTATAAAGATATTTTGCTTTGCATGATTGACAACACAATTAGATTTGTCGCTTCACCGATTGCACCAACAGTTTTTTGTGGCGATATTGATGTCACAGCACTTATTCGTTCCGACGACGTCACCGAAAATGTCAGTAAAATTAGCGCCTTGCCTGAAATTCGCGCTGAACTTTTGGGGATTCAAAGAAAAATTATTTCGCAATCAGAGCGAGGAATTGTGGTTGAGGGGCGTGATATCGGCACAGTTGTTGCCCCCGATGCACCGCTTAAGATCTATTTGACTGCAGATTTAGATGCCCGGGCTAATCGTCGGGCCGGAGAGTTGCTAACAGAAAGTAAGTCGATAGATGAAGTTGGGCAATCTCTGCAGAATCGAGATTCCATAGATTCAAATCGAGCAATTTCACCTTTAGCCAAAGCGCAAGATGCTGTACATATTGATTCCACTGAACTCAATCTCCAAGAGACTGTCGATCGGATCTGGGAACTTCTGAAGGAGCGTTCACTACTAGGTCTGCCAATTGTTGCGATTCTAGGGCGCCCAAATGTTGGAAAATCAACGTTAATAAATCGATTTATTGGCAGACGTGAAGCGATAGTTGAAGATACGCCCGGTGTAACGCGCGACAGAGTCCAATATGAGTGCGAGTGGGGTGGACGTCGGTTCATCGTCATGGACACAGGTGGATGGGAATCCAAACCAGATGGAATATCTGTTCAAGTTAGCGCTGGCGCCGAGCTTGCCATGCAAGAAGCAGATGTATTGGCTTTTGTAGTAGATGCTCACGTCGGTGCGCTGGATGAAGATGATGTACTCGTACAAGAGTTACGCAAAGCAAAGAAGCCAACAGTTTTGGTTGCAAATAAAGTCGATAGTGACGTAGACGAATCTGATGCGCATGCTTTGTGGAATTTAGGTTTAGGGGAGCCACGTTTTGTTTCTGCGCTACACGGGCGAGGAAGTGGTGATTTGCTCGATCACATCGTGGCGGAGCTACCTGAAGTTGGTGGCGCACAGATTCAAGATGGTTACCGTCGAATCGCACTTATTGGAAGACCTAACGTTGGTAAATCAAGTTTACTCAATGCCATTGCGGGGGAGAATCGCTCAATCGTCGATGATGTTGCGGGAACTACACGCGATCCAGTTGATGAGTTGATTGAATTCGGTGGGTCGATCTGGAGATTCGTAGATACTGCAGGATTGAAAAAACGC
>CAIMUD010000052.1 GCA_903844585.1 uncultured Actinomycetes bacterium
CGGAATATTAGAGGAATAAACCGCTGCTAATCGTGTAAGACCACCTTCTACTTGTTCTATGTAAACTACATCAGCAGATTCCAAACCTACTTGTGGGTGTGCATTTGATGTGTCATCAATCTTCACAACAAGCACTGGACCATTTTCACCTTCTCGACCACTTAAAATATTGTGTTGTATCGGTTTTGGAATCACCTGCGTGACATTTTCGGGTATTGATGCGCACCCAGCAACGCTTAATATCACGGCATACATTGCGAAAATGAATAGGGATTTAATTTTAGAGAACATCGGATTCAAACTCATAAGTAATTGGAAGCGGCGCTGTACCCGCTAATCGAAATATACGAACAATATATTTACTGCGAACTAAGTGCGTTCTTGCTACAGCGTCAACATGTAGAGCAATTGCGATTCTGACTTTGTCTGTCAATTCTGATAACTCACGGAGCAATACTACTTCTGCGGGCCGTTGGTTGCTCTGGCCATCGGCCAATAAAAGCCCAAGAGCACCTGATAATCCGCTTTCAGCGATAGATCGATTCGCAATGCTTGCTTCACGTGCTTGATAAGCAGCCGCCGTCAAAAGCATTGCAGATGCGGGATCAGCGATTTCACTGCGAGCAATCTCAAGACCGATAGCTGCACGTCGTTGAAGCAACGCATCCAAATTTGCCCAACTGGTTTCAACACGGTGGTGAAGTCGGTCAAGACGAGTTGCTAAAAAGGTTAGATACCAAATGAAAATTATTACAAAAATTCCTAAGAGCAGAAAGGGTTCCATTTAAGCATCCCCTCGTTGATCGCGTCCTATAAATCTACTCCATGCACGATTTTCTGAGGTTAATCTTACTTTTTCTCCAGCAACTAAAGACATCTCGTAAATTGAAAAAATTTGATCGGCCACAACTTTCCAGTCAAATTGTTGGGCATGCTTTTTACCTGCTGCACCGAGAGCAATTCGCCGCTTCTCATCTCGTAAAAGGTCAATCACACGCTTAGCAAGTTCAGTAGGGCTTTCCGATTCAAATAGTTCGCCATACTGGCCGTGATTGAGCAATGAATCAAAAGCTGGAATATCACTTGCTACTACTGTTGCGCCGCCAGCCAGTGCTTCCGCCAAAATTATGCCAAAGGATTCACCACCGGTATTAGGTGCAATGTATAAAGATATCGACGCCAAAAAATTTGCCTTATCTTGCTCACTAATTTTTCCAAGAAAAGTAAATCTGGAACGTAACTGCGGATCAATTGATTCGTAGGTTTCTTTATTTTCACCTGGACCAGCAATAAAAACTCGGACATCGGGTGCAAAGCGAGAAATAATTGGTAGAGCATCGATTAGAACGGATAATCCTTTGCGCGGTTCCTCGAAACGTCCTATAAATCCGAGAGTATTGCCTTGCCATTGTGGTTGAGCAACACCATCTCTGTATCGATCTGCGTAAATCCCATTTGGGATCACAACTGCATCTGTTTCTAGGTGCTCAGTTAAAGTTGCACGAGCGGCTTCACTCACAGCAATGCGCGCAGATAACTTTTCAATTACTGGCTCAAGGATCGGTCCAATAGCAAAAATAGCTTTCTGTCTCTTGGCAGCGGCATGAAAAGTTCCAACCATTGGTCCTTCTGCCGCCCAACAAGCCAATAATGAAATAGATGGAATCCCTGGCTCGTGAAGATGCAAAATATCAAAATCACCTTGTCCTATCCATTGGCGCACTCTGGCAAAAGCAATTGGCCCAAACAAGATTCGTGCTACTGCTCCGTTATAAGGAATCGCAATTGGTTTTCCTGCGCTCACTACATATGAAGGAATATTTATTTCATCAATAACCGGTGCTAACACAGAAATATCGTGTCCAGCTGCAATCAGATATTCAGCTAAATCACGAACATGATTTTGTACTCCACCAGGTGTATCCCAA
>CAIMUD010000053.1 GCA_903844585.1 uncultured Actinomycetes bacterium
ACGCCAAATTCAATTGCACCTTGCACAACATCAAAGAGAGCCTTCTCTCCTGCTTCATGTCCTGCAGTGCGAGGCAGTCCACGATCTTTTGCCCAGCGACCGTTGCCGTCCATCACGATTGCGACGTGATTTGGAATCTCTACTTTGCCCTTTTTCATACTGGGATCAAACTCTCTCCACCATTGGCAAACTTCTTAGTCCGCGTTCGAGGTGCCATTGTAAGTAAGCAGCGATAAGGCCGCTAGCCTCTCTTCGATTGCGATTCTCACTAGCCATAGCAACATCCCAATCTCCACTAAGTAAGGCGCCCATTAAATCAAGAGTCTCTGGCGCTGGTGTTGCAGATGCTGATGGTCTGCAATCCATACAAACAGATCCCCCACCGACAAGTGAGAAATATCGATGAGGTCCTGGCTTCTCACATCTAGAACAATTAGTCATCGATGGTGCATAGCCACCAATTGCTAATGAGCGCAGTAAGAATGCATCGAGAATTAGTGAAGGATCATATTTAACTTCGGAGAGCGCTTTCATTCCACCGACAACTAAGTGAAATTCTTGAAGTGCTGGTTCGTGCTCCTGCGCTGTAAATCGCTCAGCTGTTTCAAGGATCGCAGAGGCAATTGTCCATCGCTGGTAATCATCGGTAATCGCTTCGCCGTAATTCATGATTGCTTCAACTTGCGTGATGGTGTCAAACGTTTTTCCAACGTGAAGCTGAATATCAACATGGCTACCTGGCTCAAGGCGCGCGCCGAATTTAGACATTGTGCGACGAACACCTTTTGCTACGCCACGTATTCGACCGTGTTCGCGGGTAAGCATCGTGATTATTCGATCTGCCTCACCCAACTTCTGAGTGCGCAAAACTATTGCTTCATCACGATACAAACTCACGAAGTAAAGGTAGTCAGCGAATGGCGCGATTTATTGCAGACACGACCGCCTTGAGTGAGGCAGTTGTTGTGTTGGGATCGATTCCTACGCCCCAGAAAACTTCACCGTTGATTTGGCATTCAAGGTATGCCGCAGCTGATGCATCACCACCCGCAGAGAGAGCATGCTCGTAATAATCAAGAACGCGGACATCTACGCCATATGCCTGCAAAATATTGCAGAAGGCTGCGATTGGTCCGTTGCCTTGGCCCTTGAGTTCGTGAACTTCGCCGCGATCTGCAATTGAAATGGTCAGATGAACATCTTCGCCAAGCACAGAGGATTGATTTAATCCTCTAAGGCGAAAACGACCCCAAGGAGCGGTTTCTGTAGGTAAATATTCATCTTCAAATATTTTCCAGAGTTCATCAGCGTTAATCTCGCCGCCTTCTGTATCTGTCTTTGCCTGAACAACTTTTGAAAATTCAATCTGCAATCTACGGGGCAAATCAAGATGATGTTCGTTCTTCATCAAATAAGCAACGCCGCCCTTGCCTGATTGTGAATTGACGCGAATAACGGCTTCATATGTACGACCAATATCAAGTGGATCAATTGGAAGATAAGGAACAGCCCACGTGTGATTGCGAATATCGTTACCAGCAGCTTTTGCATCGCGCTCAAGATGTTCAAAACCTTTCTTAATTGCATCCTGATGCGAACCAGAAAATGCAGTGAAGACTAAGTCTCCGCCGTATGGATGGCGCTCAGGTACACGAAGTTGGTTTGCATATTCGACGGTGCGACGAATCTCATCAATATTTGAGAAATCAATATGCGCATCGATTCCATGTGCGACTAAATTCATGCCAAGAGTTACGAGGCAAACATTTCCTGTGCGTTCGCCATTTCCGAAGAGCGTGCCTTCGATGCGATCTGCGCCGGCCAAGTAACCAAGTTCGGCGGCGGCAACTCCAGTACCACGATCATTATGCGGATGCAGAGAGACAATCACGCTCTCACGATTATCAAGATTGCGACACATCCACTCAATCGAATCTGCATAAACATTTGGTGTTGACATTTCCACAGTTGCAGGAAGATTCATAATCGTCTTCCACTGAGGCGTTGGCTTCCAGATAGCGTTAACGGCGTTACATACTTCAACGGCGAATTCGAGTTCGGTCCCCGTATATGACTCAGGTGAATATTCAAATGAAACTTTTGTCTCTGGCACAGTCTTAACAAGGTCAAGACAGAGCTTGGCGCCATCAGTTGCAATCTTTTTGATTCCTTCTTTATCAAGGCCAAAAACAACTCGGCGCTGCAAAGTTGAGGTTGCGTTGTACAAATGCACAATCGCCTGCTTGGAACCCTTAATTGCTTCATATGTGCGACGGATAAGCGGTTCGCGGGCTTGAGTTAGAACCTGAATGATTACATCATCAGGGATTAGCCCTTCGTCAATAATCTTTCGCACAAAGTCGAAATCGGTCTGGCTCGCACTTGGGAATCCAACTTCGATCTCTTTGTAACCCATTGCAACAAGTAACTTAAACATGGCGAGTTTGCGCGGTGTATCCATTGGATCGATCAACGCTTGATTGCCATCTCGTAGATCAACTGAGGACCACTTAGGCGCCTTTGTCATGCGCTTATTTGGCCAGGTGCGATCTTCTAAATCAACGGGATGAAAAGGTACATAACGATGCACTGGCATCTTTGAAGGCTGTTGCTTTGGAAAATTCATTTGCTGCTCCTAATTTTTTACTTAGCGGGTTTGTTTGTTTAACCGGCAACAACAAACTCCGCGGCGAGAGGTCCGGTTATTTGGCCTCGCCACGGCGGCTAAGTAGGAGCGCCTTGTGCATGGGTAAATAGTAACGGGCAGAAGTTATTGAATCAAGGTCGAAGCGAATATCTGCCATGCAAGGGCCGATTTCGCAACTAGTGAAAGAGTTATGTAGCTCTTTTCACCTCGGAGATACTGCGCCCACTTGCCGACTTTCTTGTATTGCAAGAACTGAACTACTGCAAAAGTGTTGAAGAGGACGAAAAGTGAAATAACGATTCCGTAGACAAATGCTGGGGCCTTTGTATTTCCTGGACCGCCAATTGCAAAAATGTAGAAGACAAGAGCGATCCAAGGAATGATTCCTGCGATACAACCGAAGATAAATGGAAGCCATCCACCATTTCCTGGATTTTCATACTTTTCTTGAAGCCATCCAAAGAGAATCATAGATGCGTTAACGCCAAATATTGAAACAATTGCTGCAACATCTGATATTCCACAAATTTGAGCAATTAAAACAATCATCACTGACGAGCTAATTGAATATTCAACCCATCGGAAATAGTTACGGTTTTTAGCTAGGCCCGCGCTATATCGATCAAAGAATTGTGGACTGGCAACTAAGAAGTGGAAGAAAGCCGATAGACCGAGAAAAATTGCAACAGTAAGTCCAACAGGGGTATTTAAAAGTGTGATTGGCTCGGAAAAAGAACTTCCTGGTGGGCCCGCCATGTAGCGAGCGACTATTGGAAGAGAGAAATCATTTGCAAGGAATAGAACCAGAACCATTTGTGCAAGGTGGAAAAAACCAGCAATAAGGTTGTAGTTACGAATTTTCTGGGCGCTTACCTCTTTAACCATAAGAAAGAGGTTACAACAGGAACTGCTATTAAACCGGCAAATACCTATCTAACTCATAAGCGCTTACTTGGTGGCGGTAGTCCTGCCACTCAGCGCGCTTATTAAGTAGTACATATTCAAATACGTGCTCGCCAAGAGTCTCGCGGACTAGCTGGCTCTTTTCCATATGCGAAATAGCTTCTTCAAGGTTTGCTGGAAGCGGAGCAGGATTATCTGATTTTTCAAGAACATATTTCTTTTCAATTCCCTTTAGACCAGCAGCAAGCATGACGGCATAGGCAAGATATGGATTTGATGCTGAATCTGGTGAACGAAATTCGATGCGAGTTGAGTTCTCTTTATTTGGTTTGTATTGAGGAATGCGCACAAGTGCTCCGCGATCACTTTGCCCCCAATTAATCAGTGCTGGAGCTTCTCCTCCACCTTGCAAACGTTTATATGAATTGACCCATTGATTTGTAATCGCAGTGATTTCTGGTGCGTGCTTTAAAAGACCTGCAAGGAATGAGCGCCCAATGGGAGATAAATTAAATTCTGCCTTCTCGTCATGGAATGCGTTCTGCTCACCTTGGAAGAGCGAGATGTGAGTATGCATTCCACTGCCAGGGTGTTCTGTAAATGGCTTTGGCATAAATGAAGCGTAGAAACCTTGTTCGAGTGCAACTTCTTTAATGACGTGGCGGAAAGTCATGATGTTATCTGCAGTGCTTAGCGCATCTGCATAACGAAGATCAATTTCTTGTTGTCCTGGTGCGCCTTCATGATGGCTAAATTCAACAGAGATTCCCATGGCCTCTAACAAAGTAATTGCTTGTCGACGAAAGTCATGGCCGACAACAGCTGGCGTGTGATCGAAATATCCACCTTGATCAACTGGTTCTGGTTTTACTCCAGGAGTTGGCTGCGATTTGAATAAGAAAAATTCAATTTCAGGATGGGTGTAACAGGTGTATCCCATCTCGGCTGCTTTATTGAGAGTCCGGCGCAATACATTGCGTGGATCGGCAGGGGATGGACTCCCATTTGGAAGTGTGATGTCGCAGAACATACGCGCAGCACCTGGTGCTTCAGTGCGCCAAGGCAAAATGGAAAAAGTTGCAGGGTCTGGTTTTGCCAACATATCTGATTCGCTAGTGCGTGCAAATCCTTCGATTGCAGAACCGTCAAAACCAATACCCTCATCAAATGCATTTGCCAACTCAGCAGGTGCGATTGCAACAGATTTCAAATAACCGAGTACATCGGTAAACCACAAACGAATGAAGCGAATATTGCGCTCTTCAATCGTTCGCATTACGAAATCTTGCTGCTTTGACATGTTCTCTTGCATGGGCACATCGTGCCAGCGGCAGGTTACGCGCGTGTTACAGATTTCACGCGTGAAAAGTCCCTAAGTGGCAGTTTTTGCCCATTTCACTATTCTTGACTAGCCCAATGTAATTAGATTGAAAAGGAGTTAATTATGACCACAGACAGCAAATGTCCTTATGTTCCTGGCAAGCAAGGAAACGAAGCGACAAGTAATCGCCAATGGTGGCCAAACCAGATAAATCTAAAAGTATTGCAGCAGAACTCACCTGCAGCTGATCCCATGGGTAAGAAATTTGACTATGAAAAAGAATTTAATTCACTTGATATAAAAGCCCTTAAGCGCGACATTGAAAAGGTAATGACCACATCGCAAGAATGGTGGCCTGCCGATTACGGTCACTACGGTCCTTTCTTTATTCGCATGGCTTGGCATAGCGCTGGTACTTATCGCACATCAGATGGTCGCGGTGGTGGCGGTGCAGGAATGCAACGTTTTGCACCTCTAAATAGCTGGCCAGATAATGTAAACCTAGATAAAGCACGCCGTTTACTTTGGCCAATTAAACAAAAGTATGGAAAGAAAATTTCATGGGCAGATCTCATGATTCTTGCCGGTAACTGCGCAATTGAATCTATGGGGTTAAAGACTTTTGGTTTTGGTGGTGGACGAGTTGATGTGTGGGAACCAGATGAAACTTACTGGGGCACGGAAGCAGAGTGGCTTGCAGATGAGCGCTACAGCGGCGATCGTGATTTAGAGAACCCACTTGCAGCAGTCCAGATGGGTCTGATCTATGTAAATCCTGAAGGCCCTAATGGCAATCCAGATATTTTGGGTTCGGCAAAAGATATTCGCGAAACTTTTGCACGTATGGCGATGAATGATGAGGAGACAGTTGCACTCATTGCAGGTGGACACACATTCGGCAAGGCTCATGGCGCTTCAGATCCAGGTAAATATGTTGGCGCAGAACCAGAAGGTGCAAGTATCGAAGAGATGGGCCTTGGTTGGAAAAATTCTTTCGGTAAAGGCAACGGCGCCGAAACTATTTCAAGCGGACTTGAAGGTGCATGGACACCAACTCCAACGAAATGGGATAACACTTACTTCAAGACTCTCTTTGCATATGAGTGGGAGCAAACAAAGAGCCCTGCTGGTGCAACGCAATGGGTTCCAAAAGATGGCGCTGCAGCAAAAGCTGTTCCAGATGCTCACATCAAGGGCAAGACTCATGCGCCAGTTATGTTTACAACTGACCTTGCACTTCGTACAGATCCAGCCTACGAAAAGATTTCTCGTGAATTCTTAGCTAACCCTGCAAAGTTTGCAGATGCATTTGCACGCGCATGGTTCAAACTCACTCACCGAGATATGGGACCAATTGCTCGCTACCTCGGGCCTCTTGTTCCAAAGGAAGAGTTAATTTGGCAGGATCCAACTCCAGCGGCTCCGAAGAAACTTGTTGGAGATAAAGATATTGCAGCCCTCAAGAAGAAAATTCTTGCAAGCGGTCTATCCATTTCACAGCTAGTAAATACTGCCTGGGCATCAGCTTCGACATTTCGTGGAACAGATAAGCGAGGCGGAGCCAACGGTGCACGTATTCGCTTAGAGCCACAGCGCGGCTGGGCTGTAAATAACAGAGCAGAGCTCGATAAGGTCTTGAAGGTATTTGAAAAAATCCAGAAAGATTTCAACAAGGGTTCAAAGCAGATTTCACTTGCAGACCTCATTGTTCTTGGTGGTTCTGCTGCAATTGAAGAGGCAGCAAAGAAAGCTGGCCAGAAGATTGCAGTACCTTTCGAACCAGGTCGCACCGATGCAACACAGAAACAGACAGATGTCGCTTCATTTGCAGTTCTTGAACCAACTTCAGATGGCTTCCGTAATTTCCATAACGACGCAGCTAAAACACCGGCGGAATATCTCCTTGTAGAACGCGCAGCACTTCTTACTCTTACTCCACCAGAAATGACAGTGCTTGTCGGTGGTCTGCGAGTACTCGGTGCAAATACTGGTGGTTCAAAGCTTGGTGTTCTCACAATGAACCCAGAAACACTTACCAACGATTTCTTCATTAACTTGCTCGATATGAACATAAGTTGGGCTCCAAAAGATAAGAGCGAAGAAGAATTTGGCGCACATGATCACAAGACCGGCAAGGTCGTGTGGAGCGCTACTCGCGCGGACTTGGTCTTTGGTTCGAACTCACAACTTCGCGCTATTGCTGAAGTTTATGCAAGCAGTGATGCCAAGAAGAAGTTTGTTAAGGACTTTGTAGATGCGTGGGTCAAAGTTATGGAGCTAGATCGCTTCGACCTTAGCTAAGAGGATTTAGTTAGGACTCTTCGCGCCACTTACTTGTCATAGGCAGGCGACGATCCTTACCGAATGCTCGAACAGATACTTTGGTTCCAGGTGGATATTGGCGACGCTTGTATTCGGCCTTATCAACTAGCCCAATCACGCGCGTCA
>CAIMUD010000054.1 GCA_903844585.1 uncultured Actinomycetes bacterium
ATGGAACAAAAAGCAAAAATTATTCTAAAGAATGTAACAAAAACCTTCGGACCGACTAAGGCATTAGATAGCGTGACATTAAGTGTTATGCAAGGCCAGTCGATGGCCTTAATTGGCAAGAATGGCGCTGGTAAGTCAACCTTGATTTCGCTTCTAACCAATTTAGATAAGCCAGATTCAGGCGAGATATTGGTTGTAGATGAAGATGATAATTCAGAGATAAATCAGATCGGGTGTGTCTATCAACGTAGCTCGTTGACGCCTTACTTAACTGCAGCCGAGAATATTGCCATTGGTAATTTTTCAAAAAATAGACTTGGGCTGATTAATTGGGCAAAAGTTCAAACCCGCGCTGAGGATCTACTAGATGAATGGGGATTTGCGCATATTGCGAAGTTTCAAGTTTCAGATCTAGAGCCGTTAGAAAAGAAAATTGTTGAGATTTGCCGGGTGATTTCAACTGGGCCACGTGTTTTAATATTAGATGAACCGACTGCTGGCTTAGATATTACTTCAACGGAACTGCTATTTGAGCGTATGCATTCAGCTCACCGACGTGGAGTCACATCGATATACATATCACACCACCTACAAGAAATTTTTCAAGTGTGCGATGCAGTAGCAGTTTTACGGGATGGAAAGTTAGTTGAAGTAAATGATATTTCTGCGCACAACATCGAATCACTTGTTAGTTTAATGGTTGGGCCCGAGGCTACTAAGTCAAAGACAGTTCAGCAGAAAGATCGTTCCTCTCATTCAGAAAACCAAAAGGAAATTCTTTCTGTAAATGGATTGACAGTAGAATCGAAATTGAAGAGCTTAGATCTAAAGATATTTGAAGGTGAATGCATTGGCGTTACTGGTCTTGATGGCTCAGGGCACACACAACTGCTTGAAGTCATAACAGGCGTCACCGTACCGACTTCAGGCAACATGAAATTGAAGGGTGCCACAATTACACCCGGCAACATCAGCGAATCCATTGAACACGGCATTGGATTTTGTCCTGAGGATCGCCACTTCAATGGCTATGTTCCGGCGCTTTCAGTGGCAGAGAACGCAACTATGCCTATACAAAAAGAGTTTAGAAACAAGTTTAAGTTAATTAATGGCAAAGCTCGCGAGAGTTCCTACAACAAACTTGCAAATGCTTGGTCAATTAAGGCCTGGGGCCCCGAGCAGCCAATTGAAGAACTAAGCGGAGGTAATCAACAGAAAGTTGCCTTAGCGCGGGCGGTTTCATCCAACCCCCACTTACTAGTTCTCAATAATCCAACATCGGGTGTCGACGTTTCAGCGAAAGATTCAATTTACAAAACAATCAGCGATCTACTCGAAAAGAAGCAAACAGTACTACTTGCAAGTTCAGATATAAGTGACCTAGAGATTTGCGATCGGGTTTTAGTATTTTTTGACGGAGAAATAGTAGGTGAGTTCGAAAAACCAATTCAAGACGCTGTAATAGCAGCTGCAGTTCAAGGCAAAAGTTAAGAAACCCAAGAAATCTAGAGAGGGAAAGAAATGTCATCCGTAGATACCCAAAAGAAGAAGAAGAAAGCCATATTTCTTAATAAGAATTTTGCACTTTTGCCGATTTTAGTTGTAATTTTTATAGCTGGTTCACTTATCAACCCCGCTTTTTTAACAGTAAATAACTTATTAAATAACGTTCTCACAACATCTGCCGTACTTGGGGTACTAGTCATTGGCGAAGCCATAATACTAATCGGTGGCTTCTTTGATCTTTCATTGCAGTCAATTGTTGGATTCGGTCCTATGTTATTGGCGGTCTTGGTAAGTCCAAAAACTAGCGAACTTCTGGATGGCAATGATGGCTACGCATTACCTGGTTTGGTTGGATTTCTCATTGCCCTAGCTATAATCGTTGCTATAGGTACATTCAATGGTTTTATGGTTGCTAAATTGAAGTTAAACGCTTTTATCGTCACACTCGCGATGTTGATTTTGATTCAAGGCTTTACCTTAGGAATCTCAGGTGGTCAAACTTATAGTGGCTTGCCGAGATATATGACTTACCTAGGTGACGGTCAAATTTTAGGACTACCTGTTCAGGCGATTATTTTTGTTGTTCTCTTCGCTGCAGCTTATGTGTTTATGAAATACACGGTGTCTGGGCGAAATATTTATGCGATGGGCGGAAATTTGAATGCGGCAAAGGCGGCCGGCATAAACGTTACCCGTGTAACCATAGGAATCTTTATGACGGGTGCAGTTTTTGCTATGTTTTCAGGGTTAATGCTCACTGGCAGAATCGCTTCAGTTACTGCTAATCAGGGCGATGGAATGATTTTTACCGTTTTTGCTGCTTCTGTCATCGGTGGAATCAGTCTTGAAGGTGGACGAGGAAATTTAATCGGAGCCGGAAT
>CAIMUD010000055.1 GCA_903844585.1 uncultured Actinomycetes bacterium
ACGCCAGCTTCTTCAGGAATGAGGTTCTTTAAAATTGCTTTAAGTCGCGTGCGTTCTGACTCTGGAAGGCGCTTTGAAATACCGCTCATTCCACCACCGGGTACATAAACAACATAGCGACCAGGAAGTGAGATCTGACTTGTAAGACGCGCACCCTTTTGCCCAATTGGATCTTTAGTTACCTGAACAAGAACAGGTTGACCCGTCTTTAAAACCATTTCGATTTTGCGTGGTTCTGATTCTGAAATACCTGCAGCATCCCAGTTCACTTCACCTGCATAAAGAACAGCGTTGCGGCCCTTGCCAATATCTACGAACGCTGCCTCCATTGAAGGAAGTACGTTTTGGACACGGCCTAGATAAACGTTACCGACGTAAGAAACGTTGGCATTTCGGTTTACATAATGTTCAACCATCACATTATCTTCAATGACACCGATCTGGATGCGGTCACCAATCTGACGTACGACCATTTCGCGATCAACGTTTTCACGTCGAGCTAAGAATTCTCCATCGGTAATAACTGTCCCGCGGCGGCGATACGGCTCGCGATATTCACGTTGCTCGCTTCGATCACTGCGAGCACCACGGTCGCGACGATTGCGTGTTCCGCGTTCGTTTCGTGCTGGGCGTTCGCGAACTTCTCGAACCTTTACAACTGTTGGTACGCCATCTTCATCAACGATTTCACCGGGAGTTACACCTTCGCCAGTTGCACGACGGCGACGGCGACGGCGATGTGTTGTGCCTTCTCCAGAATCATCTGTCGAATCTTCCCCATCAGTACTTTCATCTGAATCTAAACCTTCGTTATTTGCGTTATCTGTTCCAGGTTTGCGACGACCGCGACCGCCACGACGTCGGCGACGATTATGACCAGTCTTTGAATCACCGTCTTCGCTTTCAGCGCTATCAACTTCTGCTGGCGATTCTTTCTTTGCGACAGCTTTGCGCGAAGTCTTCGCAGGAGCTTTTTCTACTGTTGCTGCTTGAAATACTGGAACAGGAATTGCAGGAGACTTCTTCTTTGATTTAGAAGAACTCTCATCAGCAACTTCGGTATTGGTTTCTACAGCGCTTTCTTTCGCGCTTGATTTTTTAGCTGCACGCTTACGCGGGCTTTTTGGCGAAATAGCCATTGTTCAAATCCTTTATCAAATCTAAGTTGGTAGTCCGCCGCTGGCTTTGTGCCGCGATAAGGATCGCGAGCCGCGCTGAACTGTTGGGTAAATATTACCGAAGGCTGGCCGTTTTACCTAAATTAGCCTCGCTGACGAGCGTGAACGTTCTGCAAAAGGCCAAAACCAATCATGTTGGCAAACATGCTCGAACCACCGTATGAAATAAACGGAAGAGGTACGCCTGTCATCGGCATTAAGCCAAGTGTCATACCGATATTTTCAAATGCTTGAAATGCAAACCAAGCAATAACACCAGTACATACCAGCCTTCCATAAGGGTCTTGCGAACGACGAGCAATACCAAATGCTCGCATTAATACCGTGAGATAAAGAATCAATAAAAACCCGCAGCCTAAGAATCCTGTCTCTTCGCCTGCAACTGTAAAAATAAAGTCTGTCTGTTGTTCAGGTACGAAGCGACCATTTGTTTGCGGACCATTAAATAATCCTGTACCGATAAATCCACCAGAACCTACAGTGATGCGTGCTTGGCGAAGTTGATAACCACTGCCTTGCGAGTCAGAGTTTGGATCCACGAATGCTTGGAGGCGCTTTACTTGGTAATCATTAATTACGCCAACTTTTACTGCTGCAAAGCTTCCAAGAACTGCAACGATGAGAAGCCCAATGACCCAACGAAGTGGCGCGCCTGAAGCTCCGATGATTGTTACAACAGCGACGCTAATAATGAAAACTGTTCCCATATCTGGCTGCAGAAGAATAAAAAGCATGGGAATAGCTGCCACCACGAGCGCCTGCGCTACGTCGCGGTGTGTTGGTTCCTCACTGTCTTGTGAGCGTTCGGCTAACAACATCGACATGCCAACGATGATTGAAATTTTTGCGAGTTCAGCTGGCTGAATTTGGAATCCACCCGGAAGGCCGATCCACGCTTGAGCGCCATTTACTGTCGAACCAATCCCAGGAATTAAAACGGCTACTAGGCCAAGTACTCCAAATCCCCAGACGAATGGCGTGTAAGCGCGCAGCAATCGGTAATCAATAACAGTTGTTCCCCAAGCAAGAGCGATGCCAATCAAAATATTAATAACATGGCGCTTTAAGTAATACTGCGGATCAAGTCCGTTGGCTGCATACCAATCACGAGTTGCTGCATATACAAGTACGGTTCCAAAAAGAAGTAAGAGACCAACAGCAATTGTCAGCACAGGATCGAAACCTGCAAAAAATGATCTGCGTCTATTGCGTCGATAGCTAGCGCGAGAAGAAAGTAAACTCATTTCTCCCCCTTGTACTTTGTATTCGGTGAAATCTTCGGAATCGAAGAAGGTGGCTGACCGTTAAAGTAAATCGCTTTCTCTGGGTTAACTCTAGAACCATTAACGCCAAATAGGGCCTCGTAAATCTTACGAACTCCCACACCGGAAGTAGATGCGCCAAATCCGCCCTGACTAACCATCATGACTACTGCAAAGCGCGGGGCGGCGCTTGGTGCATAGGAAGCAAACCAAGATGTATCTGATTTCAAACTTCCATTTGGATTCTTGCCAAATACTTGCGCTGTACCGGTCTTGCCACTCACTGCAACAGGAAGGCCGCTAAAAACTCCTGCTCCTGTTCCGCTTATAACAACTTCACGCAAAGCTGAGTGCAAGAAATTAATTGTGCCCTTTGACGCAGGTATCTCCCCGAGTTTTTCTGGCTCAATTTTCTTAATAACTGTGCCATCTGTTTTAACGATCGCCTTTGCAACGCTTGCTTTCCAGATGGTTCCACCATTGGCGATTGCTGAGTACATCTGAGCCAACTTCAGCGGGGTTATGACTGTGTCACCTTGACCAATAGAGAAGTTAACGGCATCTCCTGCACGAATCTTGTCTCCATCCAAACAATTTTCGTATGCAAGCTGAACTAGGAATGCTGTCTGCTGTTTCTTTGGTGCTCTTGTTTTGTAATTGCAGTAGAAATCTTTATTTTGCGCATACCAACGTGTGCGCCATTCGCGATCTGCTAAACGCCCTGATGACTCAGAAGGAAGGTCGATTCCGGTTTTGATACCTAATTGGAAACCCTTAGCTGCGTTGAAGAAGTAATCATTACGGCTAGATTTTGGCTTAAGTCCGCCATCTCGCAGCCATTCATCAAATGCGATTCGATACCAGATAGTGTCGCAAGAAACTGCAATCGCTTTCTTAAGTGACATTCTGCCTAGTGCAGCGCTATCGAAGTTCTGGAATTTGCGATTACCAACTTCAACTTCAGATGGGCAATCATAGGTACCCTGCAGGTTGTACCCAGCGTTTGCTGCCGCGACAACTGAGACAGCTTTAAAAGTAGAAGCTGGTGCAAATAAACCTTGAATTGGCCGGTTGAGTGCAGGTACACCTGCTTTTTCGCTATACAAATTCTTTGCTTCTTCCACGGATAAGCCAACTTCAAATGCATTTGGGTCGTACGTTGGGTATGAAGCAATTGCAAGTATGCGACCAGTCGTTACTTCCATGACAACGGCTGCGCCGCCATCTGCATAATTTCCGCGAGACTTTGCACCCCGTACTGCTTCCCCGAGTGCTTTTTCGACAGCCGCTTGAAGTCGCACATCAAGACTTGTAACTACGTGTGATCCTGCAATCGGTTTTGTGTTTTGACTTGTATTTGTTACCGCTTCTTTACGATCAACAGTGACAGTTTTGATTCCAGGGCTACCACGCAAATATTCGTCATATTGCAATTCAAGGCCGGCTTTACCAATTGATTCAGATCTAAAATATGATCGGCCGTTTGCACCGGATAAATCTTCTTCAGTAAGCGGTCCCACGTAACCAAGAACGTGTGATGCATTTACTCCAGCTTTTTCTGGATAGTTACGAAGCGCCACTGGGGCTGCGTTAATGCCAGGGAAGCGATCTGATCTTTCAACGATTTGTAGCGCAAGGTTTGGATCGGCTTCTTTTGTTACAGGAATTGGTTGAAAGCGCGAACCTGTCCAGCATCCAGCTTTGTCTCCTACCGGCAGTTCACCGCAGAGTCTTGTCTTGCGGTAAATCTCAGCATAGGGAATATCAAGAAGGTCAGAGAGATTGCGCAGCACGGCCGCGCCGTTGCTTGGCAACTTATCTACCTTTGTGCGATCAACTGTGATCGCAATTCCAACTCTGTTCATGGCAAATGGAACACCATAAGCATCAACAATCATGCCTCTTGTCGCTGGAGTAATTACATCGCGACTTTGGATTGACAAGGCCGCATCTTTATATTTTGGCGCAGCTGCAACCTGCAAATAGAAGAGTCTTCCGAATAGAGCAAAGATCAGCGAGAAAATTAAAATTTGGATAACAACGAGTGAAAGCCTGGCGCGTTGGTTCATTTGTGCGTACCTGATTCATAAACTAATCCATGAATTCTTGTAATTATCGGTACCAGTAGCGGCGCCACCGCGATCGCCCAAATTGATTGTCCGAAAAGTGATGAAACCACATGTAGAAGACTTCCAGATTCATTTCCAAGCATCAGACCAACTACAAAATAAATAAGACGCGATACGAAAACACTAATAACGGTAAGAATAATCAGCGAAATCGGACTACTGCGAAAGTTGTTATCGCCAAAGCCAAGATAGGCAATCGCAAAACCAGCAAGAATCATGATCAGCGTCCACTGTCCCATGGGACCTGATGCGCTCTGTGAAAGATCCATCAGCAACCCCGCACCGAAGCCAACCATCGCGCCAACTTCTGGTTCAGAGAGGGCACACCAAATAAGTGTGAAAATTAGGAACAGTGAGAATCCACCGCCCGTTAAACGAAGTTGGCTAATAAAAGCTTCTTGAATTACATAAATCACTAGAAATATTGGCGCAGAGATTGCGAACTTGCGGAGAAACATTTATTTCTTGGCGCCAGTTGAAGGTGATGGAGATGCAGAAGGATCTGCGTAAATAGTCACCGTCGGAATCGGAGTTGGGCGCGGTGCTTGCGGAACAAGTGCATCTCGAGGATCGCCCGAAGGAGTACCAATCACAACGCTAACTATGCCGATGCTAGAAAAATTAGCATAGAACTTAATATCGGCACTCTGTGTAACAGAACCTGCTGCGCTATCTGTAGAAATAACTTCACCTATAGGAACCCCCGGCACGAACGGTCTGTTGTTCTGTGATCCACGAGCGAGAATGACATCGCCTTCTTTAACGGTGGATTCGTTGTCGAGTAGTTGGAGCAGAGCAGTGCGAGTCCCTTGTCCACTCAAAATTCCAATTTGTTGACTACCTGCGATACGTGCACCAATTTTAAAACCTGGATCCGAAGCAAGTTGTACGAGCGCGCTATGTGAGTATGCCTGCTTAATTACGCCGACCAGACCTAAACCACAAATAACGCTCTGATTATCTCGAACTCCTTCTGCTGTGCCAGCATCGATTGTGATTGTTTGTGAGAACGATGTTGTCGACCCTTGCGCGATGACGCGAGCAGCTACAACTTTGTACCCAGCTTTTCCTGCAAGATCAAGAGTTGATTTAAGCTGGTCAAGCTCTGCATCGGCTGCTTTTCGATTAATTAACTTTGTTTTAAGGTTTTCATTCTCTGCTTTTAGCCGTGCAATCTGCGAGAGTGTACGACCAAGGTGTGTGACATCTCCGAAGAAGTTGCGAGCTGGGGCTGTGACCTTTGCTCCAAATTTCTGTATTGGAGAAAAAGCGCTCTGGGTTCCGCCACGAATACCTGCTAATAGCTGCACTCCGCGTAAATCAAGGGTAATCAGAAAGAGGGAGGTAACAATTAAAATTACAAGTAATAGACGACCGCGGTTATCGCC
>CAIMUD010000056.1 GCA_903844585.1 uncultured Actinomycetes bacterium
GATTTGGTTTTCTTAATTGAAAATTCTCCTAAGCCACCATCTATTCGTGTGTCTTTTACGATGGCAATGATTAACAGCGCTGAACAAGTATGGATAGTTGCCGCGGGCGAAGGTAAGGCAGATGCTGTGACCAAGATTGTCGAAGGTGATTTATCAGCGCCAGCTAGTTATGTACGCGGCGTTCGCCATACCCGTTTAATTGTTGATACTGAGGCATTTTTCGCCGAGTAGTACATGCCAACCTTGGCCGTTAGACTGCACCTATGAGCCAAGCGCCAAATTTCGCAATGATCGGACTTGGCCGCATGGGTGCCAATATTGTTCGCAGACTCTCAAATGCGGGTATCACCTCTGTCGTCTATGACGTCAGTCAAGACGCCGTTGCAGCCCTTGGAAAAGAAGGCGCAATCACATCAAAAGATCTAACTGACTTTGCTTCAAAGATTCCAACACCTCGAACAGTCTGGGTCATGGTTCCAGCAGGAGTTACCGATTCCACAATTGCCGAGATTTCAAACCATTTAGCTGCCGGTGACACGATCATCGATGGCGGAAATAGTTATTACAAAAACGATGTAAAGAACGCTGAACTTCTTAAGGCAAAGGGAATTAACTTTGTTGATGTCGGAACTTCCGGTGGAGTTTACGGACTTGAGCGTGGTTATAGCTTGATGATCGGCGGAGAAAAAAGCGTCGTCGCAAATCTTGATCCAATCTTTAAAGCGCTAGCCCCTGGAGTTCAAGCTGCAGAACGCACACTTGGACGCACTGGTGCACCATCGCAAGCGGAGAACGGATATTTGCACTGCGGTCCAGTTGGTTCAGGCCACTTTGTAAAGATGATTCATAACGGAATTGAATACGGAATGATGGCGGCCTTTGCAGAAGGACTTGCAATTTTTGAAGCAGCCGATGAAATGACACCTGCATACGATTTAGATATTCCAGAAATTACAGAAGTTTGGCGGCGCGGAAGCGTTGTTGCCTCATGGCTGCTAGATCTGACTGCACAAGCCTTTAATGAATCTTCCGAGCTTACTGAGTACTCGTCAGAAGTAAGTGATAGCGGTGAAGGTCGCTGGACAGTGCAAGCTGCCCTTGAAGCCGGAATTCCTGCGCATGTACTAAGCGCTTCACTTTATTCACGCTTTGCTTCTCGAAACAATGACGAATTTGCTAATCGCGTGTTAAGTGCAATGCGCTACAAGTTTGGTGGGCATAACGAAAAGCCAAAAGGTAAGTAATGAAGGCTGATGCACTTGTTCTTTTTGGCGCAACTGGAGATTTAGCTAAGAAGAAATTGTTTCCAGCCCTATATGACTTAGAAGATCTCGGCGAACTTGATTTAAAAATCTTTGGCGTTGCCTCATCTAAGTGGAGTCAAGAAGTTTTTAGAGTAAGCATTGAAAGCGCAGTACTAGCTCGTAAGCCGGATGTAAATAAAGCGGTCCTGGATAAACTAACCGGTGAAATGCAGTTAATTGTGGGGGATTATGACAATCCTGCGACATTTGTTGCACTTGCTGAAGCAATCAAAGACTTTAAGTTGCCTGTTATTTATCTTGCAATTGCACCTGAGTATTTTGCAACAATAACTACAGCACTTGCAGAAGTAGGGATTACAAAGCGCGCCCGAGTTGTGGTGGAGAAGCCATTTGGTCGCGATTTAGAGAGTGCTAAGAAATTAGATGCGGACCTTAAAAAATTACTTCCTGAAGAACAAATCTACCGCATCGATCACTACCTCGGAAAAGAAGCGGTGGAAGATCTTCTGGTATTTCGTTTTGCAAACACTCTTTTTGAGCCAGTCTGGAACCGTAACTATGTTTCGAGCATTCAGATAACCATGGCTGAAAGTTTTGGCATTGAAGGTCGCGGAAAGTTTTATGACGGAGTCGGCGCAACTCGCGACGTACTGCAGAACCATATTTTTCAAGTATTAACGATGCTCACGATGGAACCACCGATTGATATGGGCTCAGAGTCAATGCAGAACGAAAAAATCAAGGTGCTCTCAGCTGTTCGTGAAATAGATAAGAAGGATGTTGTGCGGGGACAGTTTGAGGGGTACCTAGACGAGGACGGCGTAGCCAAGAATTCAGATACCGAAACATTTGTTGCAGTTAAGTTATTTATTGATAACTGGCGTTGGGCTGGGGTGCCAATTTATCTTCGTACCGGTAAAAAGTTGCCAGAGACTGTTCTAGAAGTTGTAGTCGAGTTTAAACAACCACCTCGGGCTCTTTTTGGTAAATCTGAATCTAATCAAGTTCGTTTCCGTCTTGGAGCAAAAGATGGCGTTGATATTTCACTGCAAGCAAAGAAGCCAGGTACAAAGCTAGTTACCGAAACAGTAGATCTCTCTGTGGAATTTGTTGCAGAATTTGGCGATCGCCAAGGTCCATACGAGCGACTTCTTCGCGCAGCGATGCTCGGTGATCACTTTAGATTTACTCGAATCGATGCGGTGCTTCACTCGTGGCAAATCCTTGAAGACTTACTGAAGAACCCTCAACCAGTTATTTCCTACAGTGGTTCGAGCTGGGGGCCAGATGTGGCCGAAGATCTAGTACCTGGAGGTTGGGCGCCAGTTGGTACTGAAGCAGAGCGCTTAAAGAATCTGCAAAAGTAGTCAATTTCTACTTATTAATCTCTGCTCTGACCTGATTTGTGCTTGTAGCGTCCTAAGAATTCTTCCTTCATCTCTTTGAAGTCGCCATCGATAATGGCCTGGCGCATACGGTCAACTAAGCGCACAACAAATCGTTCATTATGGATTGTCGCAAGAGTGGCAGCGACCATTTCTTTGCCACGAAATAGATGGCAGAGATATGCGCGGGTGTAATTGGCACACGTGTAGCAATCACACTCATCATCAATTGGGTTGAAGTCGCGAATATATGGAGCATTGGAAACATTAAAGCGCCCCGTCATTGTGTAGACAGCACTTGTACGAGCAATGCGTGAGGCCAATACACAATCGAATGTATCGATTCCATTTTCTACGCCAACAAATAAATCTTCTGGTGCGCCAATTCCAAGTAGGTGCTTTGGTTTGTTCTCTGGCAATACCGAATTAACCCAACCCACAATTGTGCCGAGACTTTCTTTATCTAGCGCTCCGCCAATTCCAAAACCATCAAAGCTAGCGTCAGATGACTTCATACCCCCGAGATCTGCTGCTGCCTCTTTACGTAAATCTTCATATTGCGCACCCTGAATAACTCCAAAGAGCCCTTGGTATGGCTTGTCACTTCGTTGATCTGTGAGCCGCTTGTGCTCGTCCAAACAACGTATCGCCCAATCGTGGGTGCGCTCTATGGCCAACTCTTGGTACGGACGAGTGTTGTGAAGAGTCGTGCATTCATCAAAAGCAAAGATGACATCTGCGCCAATTTTATGTTGGATTTGCATTGAAATCTCTGAAGTAAAGCGATGCATCGAACCATCGAGGTGCGATTTAAATGTCACGCCCTCATCATCTACATGAGCAAGGCGTTCTTTATTTCCTGCAATAACCTGATCGGATCTAAAAGTCTTGGCATCCATCGCTAAGACTTTCTTAAAGCCAACGCCAAGTGAGAGCACTTGGAATCCACCGCTGTCAGTAAAAGTTGGCCCCTGCCAATTCATAAATTGTGCAAGGCCGCCGGCTTCGTCAATTACATCTGGGCCGGGTTGTAAGTACAAGTGATAGGCGTTGGCAAGAAGTGCTTGTGCGCCCAAATCTTTCATCGACCCAGGAAGGACAGATTTGACTGTTGCCTTTGTGCCGACTGGAATAAATGCTGGCGTCTGGATATCGCCATGCGGGGTCGACATTGTTGCGGCCCGGGCAAGGCCGCTAGCGGCAGCCTTATTTATCTCGAAAGAGAAACCGGATTTCATGGGCTTATTCTCGCCTAAATATCTGCTGCCTAAATCAAGTGGCAGCTACCAAATATGTACGCGCTCTTTTTCGGCCAGCCAGAGGCGATCGCCCTCGGTAACTTGGAAGGCCTCCATAAATTCATCGAGGTTTCGAACGATGGCATTGCAGCGAAATTCATATGGTGAATGTGGGTCAGTAGCAATTCGACGGCGAAGCTCTTCAGGGCGAACTTTTCCGCGCCATGCCTGCGCCCATGACAAGTAAAAACGTTGTTCTCCAGTTAGCCCATCGATAACGGGTGCTTTTTCGCCCTTTAAAGCCAATTTAAAGGCCTTATAAGCGATTGCAAGGCCACCAAGGTCTCCAATGTTTTCTCCCACTGTGAGAGCGCCATTTACGTGGATATCAGGGGTTTCCTCCGGAATGAGTACATCAAACTGTGCGATGAGCGCCTTTGCGCGCTTTTCAAACTCTGCGCGGTCGCCATCACTCCACCAATCGACCATATTTCCATCACCGTCGTATTTAGAACCTTGGTCATCAAAACCGTGGCCAATTTCGTGGCCAATGACTGCGCCGATACCGCCATAGTTGGCAGCCATGTCGGCCTCTAAATCAAAAAATGGCGGTTGCAGAATTGCTGCCGGGAAAACTATTTCATTCATGCCGGGGTTGTAATAGGCGTTAACAGTTTGAGGAGTCATGTACCACTCGGCGCGATCAACCGGTGCGCCAATCTTTGCCAATTCAAAGTCGCGCGAAAACTTAGAGATTCGCCCTAGGTTGGCGAGCAAATCTGTGGGTGAAATTTCAAGCACCGAATAGTCTCGCCGCTTGTCGGGGTAGCCAATCTTTGGCGTGAACTTGGAAAGTTTTTCAAGGGCCTTGGTCTTAGTAGATGGACTCATCCAATCCAAATCCGTAATTGATTGGCGGTATGCCTCAATGAGATTTGAAACCAAGTCATTCATGGCAGCTTTTGCAGCAGGTGGGAAATGTTGCTCCACATAAATGCGCCCCACTGCTTCGCCAAGTGAGCCCTCAACCAGAGAGACTGCACGCTTCCAGCGCTCGCGAATCTGTGGAGTTCCAGAAAGTGTTGTGCCATAGAAGGAGAAATTCTGTTGAACAATCGCATCATTTAAATAGGCAGCTGATCCAGAAATAAAGTGCCACTTGAGCCAAGCAATCCACGAATTTTTATCGAAGTCCTTAAGCGCCTCAGAGATACCTTCGAAGAACGAAGGCTCGTTAACAATGACTGTGTCGAATACGGATTGCTTAACATCTCCAGCATCTAGCCATAAGCCCCATGGAAAATGTGGAGCCCGAGCCTCTAACTCTTGGCGGGTGTGCTTGTTGTAAGTAAGAGTTGCATCGCGGTCTTTAACTTGATCCCAGTGATGGGAAGCGATCTGGGTTTCAAGGGCAAGAATTTTCTTCGCTAATGCCGCGCCACCGTTTTGGCCAACAAGTCCAAACATTTTTTCGATGTGAACCAGAAGCGCTTCTCGAATCGGGGCGTATTGATCTTCGCGGTAGTAGGACTCATCGGGAAGTGAGAGCCCACCCTGGCCGAGATAAATAATGTTGGTATTGGAATCCATTGCATCTGTATAAATAGCGGCGCCAAAGATTCCACCCAGTCCACGGATTTCGAGTTGGCTCATCTTGGTGACAAACGAGTTGAGGTCGGTGATCGCATCGATCTCGGCAAGGTCTTTATCTAGGGGAGTGGTGCCGGCTTTTTCAATCGCCTCTATATTCATAAATGACTTATAGAGATCGCCAATCTTTTGGGCGTCCCCTGCCCCTGTTGCGCTCTCGATAATTTTTCTCACCTGCGCTTCTGCCGCATCGTGCAGAGCGTAGGCAACGCCATCTGATGCGCGATCTTGTGGAATCTCATGTGCGGCAAGCCATTTACCGTTGAAGTGGCGATAGAGATCATCTTGTGGGCGCAAAGCTGGATCGATATGGGATGTGTCCAGACCGCTCTTTAAGTTCGTCATATGCGCATAACTTACCCGTTGGCCAGAAATAAAAGTAGTTGAAGCTTCAACCTTTCCCGTACGATTGGCATATGGCTCGCAACTCTTCGTCGACTCCTCGTTGGTTAAACCCCACCGAGATGAAGGCATGGCGTGGATACATCATCGCCAGCCGCAGACTTTTAGAGGCTCTGGATTTAGATCTCGATGCACATGAACTCTCCATGGCTGACTATGAAATTTTGGCTCAACTCAGCGATGCCCCCGAACGTTCAATGCGTATGAGTGAGTTAGCAGATGTGGCGATGCTTTCAAGGTCCAGGCTTTCACACCGCATGAAGGTGATGGAGAAAGCTGGCTGGGTAAAGCGCATCGCTTGCGAGGATGACAAGCGCGGGTACTTCGCCGTGATGACACCCAAAGGCTGGAAGGCCATTGTTGCTGCGGCTCCAGACCACGTTGAAAGTGTGCGCAATCGATTTGTTGATCACTTAACTAAATCAGATCAGAGCGCGATAGCAGAAATATTTGAACGCGTTACTAAATCGCTTCGCGAAAACTCTCCAGATTAAATTCTTATTAACTCTGTTCTAATCGAGAGTTAGAAAAAAGAGAATAAAAAAAC